>CAMNLO010000020.1 GCA_946543095.1 uncultured bacterium | reverse complement strand
GTTATTCATACGATAATGATATCACCTTTTTGCGGGTTTGTGTTATACTGAAATACAAAGGTCCGAAGTAAGCAAATGCGTGTTCACATGAGCATTTGCCTGTTCGGGACCCGCTCAAACACGGTGCTGAGTGCCGGGGGCATACGTTTAGCACCGCCGGCTTTAGCCGGCGCGGCGGGTTTGCAGGATTGAAAAAGATCTCAAAGGAATGGAGACCATATGCAGAGTAATTTACAGCGGGATGTGCTGATCCTGAATCTGGAGGACCAGCTTGTGACCATGTGTGAACGGCTCAACGGCAAAAAGATCGCGGACTGCACGGAAGCGGAGCTTTTCCCGGTGCTGCTGAATCTGACAAAGGAGCTTTCCTCCGTGTCGGAGCGGCTGACGGGAGCAAAAAAGATCTATTATGTATCCGCGGAATTTCTGATCGGAAAGCTGTTGTCCAACAATCTGATCAATCTCGGCGTTTATGATCAGGTCACGGAGATCTTAAAGAAAAACGGAAAATCCCTGGCGGCCATCGAAGAGGCGGAGCCTGAGCCCGCTTTGGGCAACGGAGGCCTGGGGCGTCTTGCAGCCTGCTTCCTGGATTCCATCTCCACTTTGGGGATCCCGGGGGAGGGGATCGGTCTGTTATACCACTACGGCCTGTTCAAACAGGTCTTCCGAGACCATCTCCAGACCGAGGAAAGGGACGAGTGGCTTGCGGAGAACAGCTGGCTGAAAAAAACGGACCACTGCTACACCGTGGCCTTCGGGAAGGAACAGAACACAGTGACGGCCAGGCTCTACAACATGGATGTGGTGGGGTATTCCGCCGGCGTGAACATCTTAAGGCTCTTTGATCTGGAGAACGTGGACGAGGGGCTTGTGAAGAAGGGGATCCGTTTTGACCAGAAAAAGACGGACAGAAACCTGACCCTGTTTCTGTATCCCGATGATTCCACGGAGGCAGGCAGAAAGCTTCGGATCTACCAGCAGTATTTTATGGTCAGCGCGGGAGCCCAGTTCATCCTGCAGCATATGCACGAAAACAAGCAGGATCTCCATCACCTTTACGATCACGCGGCGATCCAGATCAATGACACCCACCCCACCATGATCATTCCGGAGCTGATCCGCATCATGGTGGAGGACAAGGCCTTCTCCATGGACGAGGCCATCGATATCGTTACAAGGACCTGTGCCTACACGAACCACACGATCCTGGCGGAGGCTCTGGAAACCTGGCCCATGGAATATCTGGAGGAGATCGTGCCCCAGCTTGTCCCCGTGATAAAAGAGCTGGATGCCAGGGTCCGGGCAAAATACAAAAATCCCAGGGTCTGGATCATAGACGGAAAAAAGCGGGTCCATATGGCCCATCTGGATATCCATTACACCCACTCCACCAACGGGGTGGCGGCGCTGCATACGGAGATTTTAAAGACCAGCGAGCTGAAGGCCTTTTACAAGCTCTATCCGGAGCGCTTCAATAACAAGACCAACGGCATCACCTTCCGGAGATGGCTCTTATCCTGCAATCATGAGCTTTCCGATTATTTCAGCGAGCTCATCGGCACCGCCTATAAAAAGAACGCCCGCCTGTTTGAAAACCTGAAGCAGTTCACGGAGGACAGGGAGGTCCTTCACAGGATCGGGGAGATCAAGCAGATCAAAAAGAAGCAGCTTTCGGATTATATCTTTGAACGGGAGGGAGTGCGGCTGGACACGGATTCCATATTCGATATGCAGATCAAACGCCTCCACGAATATAAGCGGCAGCAGATGAACTGCCTCTATATCATCCACAAATATTTTGAGATCAAAGACGGAAAGCTGCCGGAGCGTCCCATCACCTTCCTGTTCGGAGCCAAGGCGGCCCCGGCCTATGTCATCGCAAAGGACATCATCCATCTGATCCTGGTGCTCCAGGAGATCGTAAACAGGGACCCTGTGGCCAGCCGGTACATGAAGGTCATCATGGTGGAGAACTACAATGTTTCCTATGCGGAAAAGCTGATCCCCGCCTGTGATGTTTCCGAGCAGATCTCCCTGGCCAGCAAGGAAGCCTCCGGCACGGGCAACATGAAATTCATGCTGAACGGCGCTGTGACCCTGGGGACGGAGGACGGCGCCAATGTGGAGATCCATCAGCTGGTGGGGGATGAGAATATCTATATCTTCGGCGCGGATTCCAAAGAGGTCATACAGCATTACAAAAAGATGGATTATGTCTCCAAAGACATTTATAAGAAGTCGCCGGTGGTAAAGCGGGCGGTGGATTTCATCACAGGCCACGAAGCCCTTGCGGTGGGCAATAAGACCAATCTCACCAGGCTGAAACGGGAGATCCTGAACAAGGACTGGTTCATGGCCCTGCTGGACCTGGAGGCCTATATCGCCGCAAAGGACCGCTGCCTTGCGGATTACGAAGCCAGGGAAAGCTGGGAGAAAAAGATGCTGATCAACATCGCCTCCGCCGGGTATTTTTCCGCGGACCGCACCATTGAGGAATATAACGAAGAGATCTGGAAGGTTCCCGCCATCGGAGAGCGGGGGATCCGGTAGAGGAGAAAAAACATGGGTAAGCTGTATCTGTTTCTGGCGGAAGGATTTGAAGAGATCGAGGCGCTGATGGTGGTGGATATCTGCCGCAGGGCAAAGCTCCCCCTGGTGACCGTGTCCGTTACGGGAGAGCATATGGTTCCCGGCTCCCACGATATTCCCGTCCGTGCAGACGCTTTGTTTGAGGAAACGGATTTTTCGGATCTGTCCATGCTGATCCTGCCCGGAGGGGGGCTTGGCACCCAGAATCTGGAAGATCATGAGGCCCTGATGGAGCTGATGGAGCAATGTGCAAGAGAGGGGAAATATATCAGCGCCATCTGTGCGGCTCCCAGGATCCTGGGGAAGCACGGTCTTCTGAAGGATGAGAAGGCCTGCTGCTATCCCGGCAACGAAGAATTCCTTCCGGGAGCAGAGGTGATGCAGGAAGCTGCTGTGGTTTCCGGCAATTATATCACCGGCCGGGGCATGGGCTGCTCCATGGAATTTGCCTTTGCCATCGTGGAGCGGATGGCGGGAAAGGAAGCCATGGAAGAGGTGAAGGCAAAGATCATGTACCCCTACGGGTGATGCAGTATCCCCTGTACATTGCGGAAGTACGGTCTGCGCCGGGGTTTGGATCCGGATGGCAGTATGTGACAGGCAGACAGGATCATCCCGGGCAGCTGCAGCGGATCAGGCAAAGGGGAACCCCCGGATGGCCGGGGATCTATCCCTGCCGAAAGGGATAAGCATATGGAGATTGAGAGAAAATTTCTGGTCAAAAGCCTGCCGGAGCACCTGGAGCGCTATCCGGGGTATCTGATCGAGCAGGCATATCTGACCACCAACCCCGTGATCCGGGTGCGGAAGGAGATCCTGTTTTCCTCTGCGGAGGAGCAGGCCGGCGCATCCTCAGATCCGTCACCTTTGTCTGTCAGTGAAGCGAAAACCGCACCCCTTCCTGAACTTCCGTTCTCCGAAAGCGCATCCAGGGAAGGCGAGCAGGAGCATCAGGCTCCGGAAGCCCCCGGGGCAGAGAAGTATACTCTGACCTATAAAGGGTCCGGCTTTATGGCCCGGGAGGAATACAATCTGCCCCTGACCAAAGAGGCCTATGAGACGCTTCTTTCCAAGGCAGAGGGGAATGTGATCACGAAAAAGCGCTACCGGATCCCTATCGAGGGCACCGGTCTTACGGTGGAGCTGGATTGCTTTGCCGGGGCCTTCGCGCCGCTTTTGCTTGCTGAAGTGGAATTTGAGACGGTGAAGGATGCGGAGGAATTCATACCCCTTCCCTGGTTCGGGGAGGATGTGACAAAGGACCCGGAATACCACAATTCAAACATGAGCCTGAGGAAGCTCTCCTGATCATCCTGTCTGCCCTCCACCAGCCCCGCAAATGCCGCATGGTCCTACGGACGTCTGACGGAGGCCTGGAGCTGTATCGGGATCTGCATTGACCGGAAGTGATCTGTCCGAATGAGATGCCCGTAAAGGGGGATCTGGGGCTTTAGAGATACAGCATCAGCTGCTCCGTGAGAAACACCACCACACAGGCGCTCACCGCCACAGTCACCAGTCCCTTCCCCCGAAGAGCCAGAAGCACCGCGACGATAAATCCGGCGGCGGCGCTTACAATACCTGCCGTTGACGAGAAAATGGCGGGAATGGTCATGGCTGTCAGGCAGGCGCAGGGCACATAGTGCAGGACAGACAAAAGGAACCTGGACCTTATGGGCTTCTGCACCAGTGTCAGGGGCAGCATGCGGATCAGGTAGGTGGTGATGGCCATGGCGGCGATGTAGGCGTAGATATTCATGCGTTCAGGCTTCCCCTTCTGTATTCTCCACCGGAAACAGCACTGCTCCCGCCACCGCTGCCACCAAAGTGGCGATAATGATCTGGAATCCGGGGGAGATCCGGTTCAGATACGGTACGCAAGTGAGGGACAGGCTCGCGGCAATGGCAAAGACCACCACCCAGAAGGCCCCCTTCTCCTCTTTTGCCGCAGGGATCACAATGGCGATGAACATGCCGTAGAGCGCGATGCCCAGGGCGCTGCGGATATTCTCCGGCAAAAGGCCGGAGGCCACGGCTCCCGCCAGGGTCCCGGCGGTCCAGCCGAAGATCGGCGTCAGTTCCAGCCCCATCATATAAAGAAAGGGCACATAGCCTTTATTGTGCATGGCCACGGCAAAGATCTCGTCCGTGTTCGCAAAGGCCACCAGAAGCCTTTGCCATACCGGCATCCCGGGGGTGATCTTCTGGGACAGGGAGAGGCTCATCAGGGCATAACGGGAATTGATGATGAGCTGGGTCAGGATCAGCTCCATAAACGTGGCCTCTGCCAGCATGACCCGGACTCCCGCGAACTGCCCGGCGCTTGTCACATTGGTCAAAGAGATGATCCCCGCGATGAAGGGCGAAAGCCCCAGGTTCACGCAGAGGATCCCGAAGCTGAAGGAGACGGAGAAATAGCCCACGCAGATGGGCAGTCCGTCCCGCAGGCCCTGTGCAAAGGAAAGCGAGTTTGAATTGTTGGTTTCAGCCTTATCCATAGGTGGTTATTGTAATTCAAGATGTCCTGTTTTTCAAGTGATAGAGCTTTTCCGAAAGCAGCTCCAGGGCCAGAAGAGACTTCTCGCTGCCTGTTTTCAGCTTTTTGAAATAGGGATAGGGATTGGTGAACCGGGGCAGGGGAGAGTCCTTCAGTTCGTGGAGCATGGGGGAATCCGGGTTCAGGGCAAGGATCCTCCCATAGGGGATCTCGCTGTTTTTCACAATATGGAAGAACGGGTACTTTCCGATGCCCAGAAGGATGTGCAAAAGCATTCTGGAAATCCGGGAAGCCGTAATGTCCCTGGATTTTAAAAGGGCGGCAAAGCTCTCCCAGCCCCTGTATTCGGGCAGCAGTTTTCTGATCTTATCGGAATAGTCCTCCGAAACATCCAGGAAGCCGGAATAGCCCTCCTGTTCGTGCATGATCAGCTGGTAATACAGCTCATCGGAAAAGGACTCCGGAAATACCGGCTGCTCCGACAGGATGGCGTCCATGGAGGCCTTCGGAAGATATGCGGCAAGCCTGGTTTTGGCCGCGGAAGCGCCGGCTGTTTTCAGAAAGGTCCGAATCGCCTTGGCGGAGGAATGGGCATCCTCCGCATCCCCCTCCCTGGGAAGCCGGTCCTCATGGTAGGCTGCCCCTTTGCGTAAAAGCGGCAGAAGCTCCAGGGAGGACTGCCGGGAAAGCACGGCCTTTGCGTATTCCACAGCCAGCAGGTCATTGGGGGAGCGGAGCAGGGAAAGCTCCTTATCCGATGCCCCTTCTTCCTCCAGAAGCCGCATCCTGGCCAGGGGGTAGCTCATTCCCTGCTTTGTCAGCGTGGTGATGCTCATGTGGTAATCCTGGGAGTGCTCCAGTACATACAGACGTCGGCCCAGCTCTTTCAGGGCCTCTTCATCCGGATCCTCCATGCCGAAGGCCAGTGTGTCCACGCAGCCAAGGGAGGACAACAGCCGGACGCCTCCCCCCGCGAAAAACTCCGCGCTGCCGGTGGCATAGGGAACGGGCAGCTCCAGCACCAGGTCCGCCCCTGATGCCACAGCGGCTTTGGCCCTGGCTTCCTTGGAGATGAGGGCCGGCTCCCCCCGCTGGGTAAAGCAGCCGCTCATGCAGACAACGATACCTTCAAAGCCGTACTGGCTGCGCAAAAGCCTGATCTGCTCCGCATGTCCGTTGTGAAAGGGATTGTATTCCGCAATGATCCCGGCGATTTTCATGGCAGGCTCCTTTTGTTCGTAATGTGGTCCGTTTCAATTCAGCGGACCGGCAGGCCGCCGAATTGTAAATGTGGTCTCGGAAGATTATAATACAGATGACAGTTTCTTTGTGCGCTTTATTGAAAAATATGATATAATCGCAAAATGAATGTCGTGCTGCACTCTCCGGAGATCCCGGACAACACCGGAAATATCGGCCGCACCTGTATGGCCACGGGCACAAGGCTCCATCTGATCGAGCCGCTGGGCTTCCGGCTTTCCGACAGGGCCTTAAAGCGAGCCGGCATGGACTACTGGAAAGAGGTGGACTGTGTCCGGTATATGAATTATGAGGAGTTTCTTACCCGCTGCGCTCTGCAGGATCGGGGGATGCATTCCCGGGAGCCATCGGAGTATGCTTCCCCGGCGCTCTGGTATCTGACCACAAAGGCAGAGCAGTGCTACACGGAGGTTTCCTTCGGACCGGAGGATTATCTGATGTTCGGCAGGGAAAGCGGCGGCATTCCGGAGGAGATCCTGGCGGACCATAAGGAGCGATGCATCCGGATCCCCATGCTGTCCGGGGTCAGAAGCTTAAACCTGGCCAATTCCGTGGCCATCGTTTTGTATGAGGCCCTGCGGCAGAACGGATTTGCGGGACTTGAGAAGCAGGGGGCGCTGCACCATCTGAGCTGGAGATAGCCGTATAAGTTAACATAACACAAAACGAGAAATCAATATAACACAAACAACAGAGCGCGAAAACCTTTCGGTTAACATAACTCTGCTCCCGGCACACCGGCTGCCAGCCAATCCCATCGGTAACGAAACACCGGATCAACCGGCGGTTAACATAACAATTCAAGAGGAGGATAGTTATTTATGAAAATCTTAGTCATCAACTGCGGTTCTTCTTCCCTGAAGTTCCAGATCATCGACTCCGATTCGGAGCAGTGCCTGGCCAAGGGGCTTTGCGAGAGGATCGGCATCGAGGGAAGCCAGATCACCTATCAGAAGACCGGCGGCGAGAAGGAAGTTACCCAGGCTCCCATGCCCACCCACACCGAGGCGATCCAGCTGGTCATCGATGCCATCACCAATCCTAAGACCGGCGTTGTGAGCTCCCTGGACGAGATCGACGCAGTGGGCCACCGCACCGTGCACGGCGGCGAGAAGTTCTCCAAGTCCGTGCTGATCAACGACGAGGTCATCAAGACCATGGAGAGCTGCAACGAGCTGGCACCCCTCCACAATCCCGCAAACCTTATCGGTATCCGGGCCTGCCAGGAGCTGATGCCCAATACCCCCATGGTGGGCGTTTTCGATACCGCTTTCCACCAGACCATGCCTCCGGAAGCCTTTATCTACGGTCTTCCCTATGAGTATTACGAGAAATACGGCGTCAGGAAGTACGGCTTCCACGGCACCTCCCACGCATATGTTTCCAGGAGAGCCGCCGAGATGTTAAACCGCCGCTATGAGGATATGAAGACCATCGTCTGCCACCTGGGCAACGGCGCTTCCATTTCCGCCGTGGACAGAGGCAAGTGCGTGGACACCTCCATGGGCATGACCCCTCTGGCAGGCCTGATGATGGGAACCAGAAGCGGTTCCATCGACCCCGGCATCATCGAGTTCATCGCTCACAAGGAGGGGCTGAACGTGGAGCAGGCCCTGGAGGTTCTGAATAAGAAGTCCGGTGTCTACGGTGTGTCCGGCTATCTGTCCTCCGATTTCCGCGATCTGGAAGCCGCTGCCAATAAGGGCGACAAGAAAGCGGAGCTTGCCATGAAGGCCTTTGTGTACCGTATCATCATGTACGTGGGCGGCTATGTGGCGGCCATGGACGGCGTGGACTGCATCTGCTTCACCGCAGGCGTGGGCGAGAATTCCCCTACGATCCGCACCATGATCTGCAATTATCTCTTCTATCTGGGACTTCAGATCGATCAGAAGAAGAACCAGACCAGAGGCGAGGAGATCGAGATCTCCACGGATTACTCCAGAGTCAAGGTCCTGGTGATCCCCACCAACGAAGAGCTGATGATCGCCAGAGACACGGTGGCCATCCTGGAGGGGCGGCTGTAATCTTTCGCCGATAAAAAATCCGTTGACAATTCCTGTTTCCTTAGGTAAAATGTTTAACGTTCGACTCGGGAAACTGGAAAGAGAGGTATGAGAAAATGTCTATTTGTCCGAAAAATAAATCCTCCAAGAGCCACAGGGATAAGAGAAGAGCCAATTGGAAGATGACGGCTCCCACCCTTGTAAAGTGCAGCAAGTGCGGTGCCTTGATGATGCCTCACAGAGTCTGCAGAAGCTGCGGCTCTTACAATAAGAAGGAAGTCGTCAGCGCCGATTGAGCGCGTAAGCCGCCTCAAGTATGAGGTTTGGGGCATAACGGCTTGATAACTGGATTTGCAGAAACAAAAGGCTCGTAAGCATTTACGGGCCTTTCTTGCCATAACGGGCTAAGGAAAGGGTGAAAAATGGAGAAAACGGTGAAAGTAGCCCTGGATGCCATGGGCGGAGACAACGCTCCCGGTGAGATCGTAAAGGGGGCGCTTCAGGCCCTGAGGGAGGAGCCCTCCCTGTATCTGTATCTGGTGGGCAGGAAAGAGGAGATCGAACCCCTTACGAAAGAGGCATCCGACTTAAAGGAGAGGTTTCAGATCCTCCATGCGGAGGAGGTCATTGAGATGGCGGAGCCCCCGGTAATGGCGATCCGCAGAAAGAAGGATTCCTCCATCGTCAGGGCCATGAAGCTGGTGAAGGAAGGGGAATGCGATGCCTTTGTTTCCTCCGGCTCCACCGGCGCGATCCTGGTGGGGGCCCAGCTCATCGTGGGCAGGATCCGGGGGATCGAAAGACCGCCTCTGGCGCCTCTTATTCCCACGGCGAAAAATCCCGTGCTCCTTGTGGACTGCGGCGCCAATGTGGACGCCAGAAGCTCCCATCTGGTGCAGTTTGCCAGAATGGGGTCCATCTACATGGAGAATGTGGTGGGGGTGAAGAACCCGAAGGTGGGCATTGTGAATATCGGCGCGGAGGAGGAAAAGGGCAATGCCCTGGTGAAGGAGACCTTCCCCCTGTTGAAGGAGTGTAAGGACATCCATTTCGTGGGCTCCGTGGAGGCCAGGGACATTCCGGCAGGGGCTGTGGACATTGCAGTCTGCGAGGCCTTTACGGGGAATGTGATCTTAAAGACCTACGAGGGAGTGGGGGCCACCCTTTTGTCCGCCGTGAAGAAGAGCCTGATGAGCGACCTTCGGACAAAGCTGGGGGCGCTTCTGATCAAGCCCGCCCTGAAGAAAACATTAAAGAAATTCGATGCCCACGCCTATGGCGGCGCACCCATGCTGGGCTTAAACGGCCTGGTGATGAAGACTCACGGCAGCGCAAAGGCGGGAGAGATCCGCAATACTCTTGGGCAGTGCATACAGTTTATTCACGAAGATATCAACGGAAAGATCCGGGACCGTTTGATCGATATCAAACCGGAAAGTTAGTTGGAGGACGACATGGAATTTGAACGTATCAAAAAGATCATTGCCGATGTGATGAATGTGGATGCTTCCGAGATTAAGATGGAGACCACCTTTGTGGACGATCTGGGAGCCGATTCCCTGGATGTGTTCCAGATCATCATGGGCATCGAGGAGGAATTCTCCATCGAGGTCCCCACGGAAAAGGCCGAGGACATCAAGACCGTGGGCCAGGCTGTTGAGATGATCAGACAGGCGCTGGGTTGACGGAGTATACCGCAGAAAAGCTGCAGGAGCTTTTAGGCTATCGGTTTCGGGACGACACCCTGCTGCTGCAGGCCCTGACCCACAGTTCCTACGCCAATGAGCGGGTGATCCGCTCCACAGGGGATTACGAAAGGCTGGAATTTCTCGGGGACGCGGTGCTGGAGCTGTGCACCTCGGAATTTCTCTATGAAGGCTACCCGGACAAACGGGAAGGGTGGCTGACCCGCAGAAGGGCTTCCTTAGTGAATGAGAAGGCCCTGGCTTACTGTGCCAGAAAGCTTTCCCTGCAGGAATACATCCGCTTCGGCAAAGGGGAGATCAGCATCTCCGGCAGAAAGCGGGACTCCATTGTCTCCGATGTTTCCGAAGCCATCATCGGTGCCATTTATCTGGACGGGGGATTTGACGCGGCCAGGGATTTCGTGCGCCGTTTTGCCCTTTCCGATATTGAGGAGAGGGACCTGATCATCGACGCGAAAACCAGGCTGCAGGAGCTGGTGCAGGGCCGTTTTCAGAAGGATATCAGCTACCGCTTTGTCTCCGAGGAGGGCCCGGAGCATGACAAGACCTTCACAATGGAGGTGCTTCTGGATGACGAGGTCATGGGGACGGGCAGCGGCCACAGCAAGAAGGATGCGGAACAGGAGGCGGCATACAGGGGGATCTTACGATTATATGAGAAGCACCCGGAGTTAAAATGTATTTAAAATCCATTGAAGTACAGGGCTTCAAGTCCTTTGCAAATAAGATCAAATTCGATTTTCACAACGGCATCACGGGCATCGTGGGTCCCAACGGCTCCGGAAAGAGCAATGTGGCGGATGCGGTGCGCTGGGTTCTGGGGGAGCAGCGGATCAAGCAGTTAAGAGGCGCCTCCATGCAGGATGTCATCTTTTCCGGCTCGGAAATGCGAAAGCCTTTGGGCTTCGCCTTTGTGGCCATCACGCTGGACAACAGCGATCATTCCCTGAACATCGACTTCCCGGAGGTGACGGTTTCCAGGCGGATCTACCGCTCCGGGGAAAGTGAATATCTGATCAACGGCGCTGCCTGCAGGCTTAGGGACATCAATGAGCTCTTTTACGACACCGGCATCGGCAAGGAGGGCTATTCCATCATCGGCCAGGGCCAGATCGACAAGGTCTTAAGCGGCAAGCCCGAGGACAGGAGGGAGCTTTTTGACGAGGCGGCGGGGATCGTGAAGTTCAAGCGCCGCAAGGAAGCCTCCGTGAAAAAGCTGGAGAACGAAAAGCAGAATCTCCTTCGTGTCAACGATATCCTTGCGGAGCTGGAGCGCCAGGTGGGCCCCCTGGAGAAGCAGTCCAAAAAGGCCAGGATCTTCCTGGACAAGCGGGAGGAATTGAAGGACCTGGATGTGAACCTGTTTTTGGTGGACAATGAGGAGACCACTGCCCGCTTAAAAGAGGTCACGACGAATTACGACATCGCCGTCCAGAATCTGGAGAACACAAAGAAGCAGTTCGATGAGGTGAAAAACTCCTACGATCGGCTGGAGGAGCGGATCAGCGCCTTAAAGGAGAGCATCGAGAAGGACCGGAACGAGATCACCGGGACCTCCCAGACCAGAGGAAAGCTGGAAAACGAGATCGGCATTTTAACCGAGCAGGTCAAGAACGCAAAGGTCAACGAATCCCACTATGATGAACGCATCAACGCCTTATCCGGTGAGATCGGGGAAAA
>CAMNLO010000019.1 GCA_946543095.1 uncultured bacterium | reverse complement strand
CGGCTCTGTCCACCCCGGACAGAGCCGCTTGTTTTTTCTGAACAGATGAAAAAATTGGAGGAAACTATGAAGATCGCGTATTCGGGAATTGAAGGTGCTTTCGCAAACATCGCGGCGGGAAAGATCTTTCCCGGAGAAGAGCTGCTCTCCTTCCCCAGCTTTGAACAGGCCTACCGGGCGGTGGAGAAGGGACGCTGCGATGTGGTGGTGCTGCCCATTGAAAACAGCTACACCGGGGAAGTGGCTCAGGTCACGGACCTGATGTATGAGGGAAGCCTCTTTATCCACGGGATCTACCCCTTAAGGATCTCCCAGAATCTGCTGGGGGTCCCGGGAAGCAGCCTGGAAACGATAAAGAAGGTCATCAGCCATTCCCAGGCCCTGGCCCAGTGTGCGGACTTTATCACGGACCACGGCTTCGAGCCCGTTCAGGCGGGGAACACGGCGGTGGCGGCAAAACAGGTTTCGGATCTGGCGGATCCTGCCGTTGCGGCCATTGCCAGCAAGGAAACGGCAAAGCTCTACGGCCTTATCCTGCTGGCCCCGGACATCAATGTGCGCATGAATAACACCACCCGCTTCGCGGTGCTGACCCGCGGGCAGCCGGATATGGACAGCGCCAGGGAGAAGGATTCCAATATCATCCTGGCCTTCGCCGTCCGGCATGAGGCAGGAATGCTGGCGGAGGCCATCGGGGTCATCGGAAGGCACGGCTTCAATATGAATTCCATCCGGAGCCGCCCCATGAAGGAGCTGATGTGGCAGTACTACTTTTACGTGGAGATCGACGGGCGGTACGGAAAAGAGGCGCTGGAACAGATGCTCGGCGAGCTCTCCGACTATTGTGAGACCCTGAAGGTGTTAGGGATCGCAAATAAGCAGGAGCTGATCTGATCCGCCCTGTCCCTGATCCGGGACAATTCACAGACAAAAGCTCCCGATCAGAACCGGATGCCGGTGTGCGGATGAACAGGGAACAGAGAATGGAGGAAAAAATGAACATGGTATTTGAAAGACAGCTGGCACTGCCCATGGAGGTGAAGGAAATGTATCCCATCACCGGGAAAATGGGAAAGATCATCGGGGAAAAGAGGGCTCAGATCCAGTCCATCTTTGAGGGCCGGGACCACAGGCTTTTGCTGATCATCGGGCCCTGCTCCGCGGATCACGAGGACAGCGTCATCGACTATATCTCAAGGCTTGCCCCCCTGCAGGAGAAGGTGAAGGACAGGCTCCTGATCGTCCCCCGGATCTACACCAATAAGCCCCGCACCACCGGCGGCGGCTACAAGGGCATGCTGCACCAGCCGGATCCCACGGCCAAGTCCGATCTCTTCAAAGGCATTGCCGCCACCAGGCATATCCATCTGCGGGCCATCAAGGAAACCGGCTTTGTCTGTGCGGATGAGATGCTCTACCCGGAAAACTACCAGTATCTGGATGATCTGCTGGGATACGTGGCTGTGGGGGCCAGATCCGTGGAGGATCAGCAGCACAGGCTGGTGGCCTCGGGGATCGATGTCCCCGTGGGGATGAAGAACCCCACCAGCGGGGACTACACCGTTATGATGAACGCCATCTACGCCGCCCAGCACGGCCACACCTTTATCTACAGGGGATGGGAGGTCCGATCCGGCGGCAATGAACATGCCCACGCCATCCTCCGGGGCTCCACCAATAAGCACGGCCAGCCCGTGCAGAACTACCACTATGAGGACCTGATCCGTCTCTGCGACTATTATGATGAAAGAAACCTGAAAAACCCCTCCGTGGTCATCGACACGAACCACTCAAACTCCGGCAAAAACCCCTTCGAGCAGCCCCGGATCATCAAAGATGTCCTGAATTCCGCCCGGCACAGCGAGCGGATCACGAAGCTCTTAAAGGGGTTCATGGTGGAAAGCTATATTGAGGACGGCAATCAGGAGATCGGCGGCGGCGTCTACGGCAAATCCATCACCGACGCCTGCCTGGGCTGGGAAAAAACGGAGCGCCTGATTTTGGATATGGCGGAGTATGTGCCTTCCAATGCAGATCGGACTTTATGAGGTAAAAAACGAACGTATTGCGGCTTAAGGTGATCTGTGAAGATAAGGTGTCGATGACGGTGGCGTAGGTATTCAACCAGGCAGTAAGCTCCTGGGCGTACTTGTCGGCCGCGACGCTGTAGCTTTCCTCCAGCTGAGAGGACATCGTCCTTCTGGCCCTCTCATAGCTGATGAGGGAAAGGAGGCCGGAGCTGACAAGCACCACCAGGACTATTAAGATCGTCATTTTGGAACGAAGGCTTTTCATGACCCGTTCCGTAAATTATGCCTTGACTTTACCTCTTCCGTAGAAACGGTCCAGATCCAGCAGCTTTTCGTGCTTCGCCACAATGGTGGTCACCACCGCGTCTCCCGTCACATTGGCGCAGGTCTGCATCATGCCCACCAGAGGATACAGGCCCATGATTAGGCTGATGGCTTCCGCGGGAACGCCGATCTGGGGCACCAGCAATGCGATGCACACCAGGTTTCCTCCGGGGACTCCAGGGCTGCCCACGCTGAGAACGATGATGGCGATGAACAATGAAACCAGAACGCTTCCCGTTACGGGGATCCCGAAGATCTTCGCAAAGAACAGGGCGGAGATAATCAGGGAGATACAGCTGCCGTCCATGTTGATGGTGGCTCCCAGAGGCAGAGAGAAGGAATAGACCTTGGGAGAAACCCCCAGCTCATCGCACTGCCGTAAGGAGGAGGGCAGGGCCGGGTTGGATGCGGCAAAGGTGAAGGCGGCCACCATGGCCGGATAATAGGTCTTCAGGAAGACGAAGGGATTGAGTCCCGCAAACACAATCAGCAGCACAAGATACACCAGGATCATCAGCATATCGCCGAAATAGATCACAGGGACCCACATGGCGACACTCATGAGACTGCCCAGATTCATATTGATCATCATCTTCGCCATGGAGCAGAACACGATGAGGGGGATAAAGCTCACCAGCACCGTGGTGATCTTGGATGCCAGGGCGTTCATGGTGTTCAACAGCTCCCTGGCTCCCGGATATTTCCTTGTGAGGGCAGAGGCGGCCAGGCCCAGGCACACCGCCATGAAGATGATCTGCAGCATATCCGATTTCTGGAACGGTGTAACGATATCTGTGGGAACCACTCCCACCAGAGTGTCCTTAATGGAGATCTTCACGCCTTCCCCCTTGGCAAGGGTCGCCGCCGCGTCCTCCGCAGACACGGCATCCGCCACCGCGGGATCCCCGATGGGGAAGATCTGATAGGTGATATAGCCCACACAGATGGCCAGCATGGAGGTCAGGATATAGAGGGCCACCACCTTTACGGCGATGCGTCCCAACGCCTTGATATCCCCGAAATCCGCGATGCTTGACCCAATGGAGAAGAACACCAGAGGCGCCACGATCATCTTTAAGGCATTCATGAACACCGTGTAGATGGGAACAAAGACATTGGTGCTGATGGCCTTGGAGGTCTCCGCGGGCAGCATGGACTGCATCAGAAGACCCGTGAGGATGCCCAGGGCAAGGGCCACCATGGTGTAGACCAGGCCCGCATAGTAGGACTTTTTCACCTTCAAAAGAGCCGAAGAAATGCCGCGGCTGTGCTTGATGATAACGCCGTCCCCCATGAGCTTGTTGAACATCCTGCGGATGATCTCATTGGCCTCCTCGTTCTCCTGATCGATCGTCAGGCCGCTTTCGATATCCGCCGCGTCAAAAGGTTCGCCCTTGGCCTGGAAGGAGATTTCCACATTACCCAGGATGCCGCCCACCTCGATCTTAATCTCCTCTTCCTTCCCCGGTGCCTTGGCGATCATGGTGTTCAGGATCTCCTCTGCGGTCAGAAGGGTCCGGGTGATATCCGTGGATGAAACATTCCGATCCTTCAGGGCTCCCCTCAGGAATTCAACGCCTTCCGAAAGCCTGGCGGGGTCACAGGTCAACATTTTGCTCTTCGCCATTGTCCTCTCCTTTCTGTCTCTTGAACTGAAGCTTCGTTTGGGTCATCAGGTAGAAAGTGGGCAGAAGCAGAAGGGTCAGCAGCGTGGAGCAGGTCAGCCCCCCGATGATAGCCACAGCCATGCCCTGCATGGTCCCGCCGTTCTTGCCGATGGCAAGGGCCTGGGGGATCATGGATAGAACCGTTGTCAAGGTGGTCATTAAAATAGGACGGAGCCTGGAGCGTCCGGCCTCGCTTAAGGCCTCGGTGATCTCCATTTTCTCCTTCAGCACATTGGTCTCGTCCACAAACATGATACCGTTATTCACCACGATACCCGCAAGCATCAGGATCCCGATGAGGGAGGTGAGGTTAATGGTGCAGTCAAAGACCAGAAGCATCAGCAGCGCCCCTGCCAGAGAGAAGGGGATGCATATCATGACCAGAAGGGAATACTTTAAGGAATTGAATTCCGCCGCCATCACGGCGAAGACCAGGAATACCGCCGCCAGGATCGCCAGGATCAGAGCTTCGAATTCCTCTTCCATCAACAGGTCCACGATATAGGTGCCCACCACCACGCCTTCCGGCAGATTGGGCGCCACCTCGTTGTCCAGGATCTCGTAGATCTCATCCTCCGCGTCATAGCGCTTCTCCAAAGAAAGGCGGCTGATGATGGTGGCGGTGTATTTCCCGCTCTGCTTGGCGATCTCCTGGGGAGAGTCATTGTAGTAGATCTTTGCGATCTCCGAGAAGGGAATGGCCTTCCCCTCCTCCGTGTAGAACATCAGCTTTTCCGTGTCCGCGATGTTTTTGTATTCCTCCTTCGGGAATTTCACGTCCACCTTGTATTTATGGCCGTCCAGATTGATCTCCATTGCTTCCACGCCGTGGATGGCGTCATAGAGCTGCTCTGCCGCTTCTCTTGCGGAAAGCCCCAGGGCCTCCGCCTTTAAGGGATCGATATCCACCTCGGCCCGCATGCCCTGGGCTGCCGCGGAGTTTACGATGCTCAAGACCCCGTCCACATTCCGGAAGGCATCGGCGCAATCCCTGGCCGCCTCCTTCAGTAAGGGCAGATCATTGCTCTCCAGCTGGATCTCCACCACCGCGCCGCCGGTGGAAAGACCGGAGCTTTGCAGGGCAGACACATACACTCTGCAGTCCCCTGCATAGTTCATGACCTCCTGGCCCCAGAGGCTTGCCACCTCCTGGGAGCTTAATTCGCAGTCATCCGCCAGGTAGGCGGTCATCTCCGCGTAATATCCGGCGATATCGATATACATCACCCCGTTCTTGACATAGGGGGATCCGGTGACAAATTCTTCAATGGCCTCCACCTTCCCGAAGAGCTCCTCATCCTTTGTCTGGGTGGGAAGGTCGATGCCGATGACCACGGCTCCCTCCTCCGTGGAGGGCATCAGCTCCGTATGGAGCATGCTCCCCAAGCCTGCCGTGGCGGCGATGAGAAAGACAGCGATCAGGATCACGATGACCTTATGGCCCATGACCCTGGAAAGGAGCTTCTGATACTTCTCTCCCACCTTGTTTAAGAACCGGTTCACGGGAATATCCGTCTTCTGCTTCGGCCTGTATAAGGAGAAGCACAGGGGCACCAGTGTAAATGCGCTGACCATGGAGGCGGTCAGGGCAAAGATGATGGTGAAGCCCAGGGGCTTAAAGAGCTGGCCCGTTAAGCCCTGCAGCAGGGCGATGGGCAGATACACCACCACAGAGGTGGCGGTGGAAGCCACCACGGAGAGGATCACGGCAGTGGTGCCCTGATAGGCTGCGTCCTTAAAGTCCAGTCCCTCCTCCTGCATTCGGAAGCACATGTCCAGCACCACGATGGAGTTATCCACCATCATACCGATGCCGATGACCAGAGCTCCCAAAGTGATCATGTTTAAGGAAAAGCCCATCATGCTGATCAGGATCAGGGTGATAAGGACGGAGACGGGAATGGAGCTTCCTACGATCAAGGAAGCCTTGATGTCCCCGAAGAATAAGAAGAGCACGATCATGGTCAGCACCACGGCGATCACCAAAGTGTTGGCCACGGTCAGCAGCGAGCTGATGATGGAATCCGCGGAATCAAACACCACCACAAGCTTCGTTTCCGGATGCTCCGCGTTTAACTGCTCCAGCTTTTCCGTCACCTGCTTCGATAAGGACACGGAGCTGGCCTGCTGGTTTTTCAGCACCCCAAGGGCGATGCCCTCCACTCCGTTCAGACGGCAGAGGGTGTCCGGCTCCTTCTCCGCAAGGGAAACCTTCGCCACATCCCCCAGGGCAATGACCTGGCCCTTGTCCGTTTTGATGGGGACCTTCTCCAGCTCCTCCGCCTCCCCGTGCCGCATGATGGCGGTGAGGGTCAGCTTTTTATTGCCCATTTCCGCATTGCCCGCGGGATAGATGAAATCCGAGGCCGCAAGGGTTTCGGAGACCTGGCCGATGCCGATGCCGTACTGCTCGGAAAGCAGGGGGTCCAGCTCCACGAGCACATGCTTTTCCCGGCCTCCCATCCGCTTGATGTTCGCCACATCCGGCAGCTGCTTTAAGGCGGGGATAACAGTCTCCAGCGCATAGGTGGTAAGATCCGCTCCCTCCTTTACCGCCTCCACGGAGAGCACCATGGCGTTGGAATCATTATTGTTCATTTCCCGGATCACCGGGGCTTCGCAGCCCTCCGGAAGCTCTGCCTTGATATCCTCCATCTTCTTCTGGAGATCCATGAAGGCGTTGTCCAGATTCACGGAATAATCAAACTGATAGACCACGATGCAGCTGCTGTCATAGGAATATGACAGGCTGTTTTTGATGCCGTTAACGGAGGCCATGCCGTCCTCGATCTTTTTCGTTACCAGAAGCTCCACATCATCCGGCGCGGCACCGGGATACACCACTTCGATCATCAGTGTCGGCAGAGCCATATTGGGGGTCAGCTCCTGCTGCATGGACAGCAGAGAAGAGACACCGAAGACCAGCATGGTCAAAACCGCGATAAAGGCAAGAACCGGCCTGTCGATAACCGTTTTTGTCAGCTTACTCATCCTTTGCCCCTTCTTTATCGTCCTCTTTCACTTCCGCCGTCTTTATGACCCGGATCTCCGAACCGTTCCGAAGAAGGGAGGAGCGGGACAGGATCACCTGATCCTCCGGATTTATGCCTTCTTTGATCTCCGCTTCCTGATCGCCGATCAATCCCACCGCCACATCCGTGCGGATGGCCTTGCCGTCCCTTGCCACAAACACATAGGCCTGACGGTCTTCGTACCGGACCGCGTCAATGGGCAAAGTCAGCACGCCCTTCGCCTTCTCCGCCCCGGTGTCGATCTTTACTGTGGTGCCCTTCACAAAATCGGAGGCCCTGCCGGAAATGGAGGATTTCACCTTGAAAAGCCCCGTTTCCTCATCCAGCACCTGGGAAATGAACACCACATTGCCCTCGAATTCCTCATCCCCCTTTTTGATCAGGGTCTTCTGGCCGGGGGCTAACAGCTTCTGCATTTCTTCCGTACAGTAAAAGGTGACATTCACACTGTCGGCGGAGGAGATCACATAGGCGGCCTCCCCGTCTCCCGCGGTGTCATGCTCCTTTAAATACTTTGCCGTCACCACGCCCGACACCGGCGCCACCACCTGGGTCCTGTCCAGGGAAAGCTTCGCGGAATCCATATCCGCTTCCGCTCCCGTCACCCCTGCTGCCGCTTCGTTCACCGCCGCCGCGGAGCTCTGGACCTCGGCGTCCGCCGCCGCAGCCTGTGCCTGGGCATCCGCCACCGCCCGTCCGATGGAGAAATTGATATAGTCGGAAAGCACCTTGTCGGCGATCTCCTTGGCGCGCTTTGCGCTTTCCAGGTCATATCCGCTGGTGATCTGGGTGATGGCCGCCTGATACCGCTCTAAAATCAGATCGTCCTTGCTGTATTCCGTCTTCACCACATCCAGCTCGCTTTTTAAGGCGTCCACATTGGCCTCAAGGGCGGCGATCTCTCCCTGGACTCTAGGGTCGGCGGCATCCGGCCCATTGGAAAGCTCGTTTACCTGGCCGTCCAGCTCCTTGATCTTATCCTCCAGATAATCCCGTCTGCGGTTATAATCGTGGATATGGGAATCCGCGTTGTCATAGCTCTGATTCGCCAGGTTCCTGGCATATTCCGCTGCCTTCACGGCATCCGCCGCGTCCTGGGCGTTGGCTGCCATCTCCTGGGATTCCGTCACCGCCTGGTTTAAGGATTCCTGGATCTGGGCATCTGAGGCAGTCTTTGCGGCCTTGGCGGCTTCGGAGGCCGCCTGGGCGGCGGCAAGCCCTGCCTTGGAGGTCTGAAGCCCCGCTTCTGCCTGGGCCACGGAAAGGCGGGCATCCTGATCATCCAGCGTCAGCATCAGATCCCCTTCCTGCACCACATCGCCCACTTCAAAGAGCATCTTTGTGATCTCACCCTCGGCCAGAGGGATCACATTGGTCTCCGTGTCCGCCTGGACCGTCCCCACAAATTCCCTGGTGAGCTCGATGTCCGCGGTGGAGGGCTGTATGGTCTCCACCTCCAGCTTTGTGGTCACAACCTCCGTTTCTTCCTCTTCCCCAAACAGTCCACAGGAAAAAAGCGGTGCTGAAAGACATGTAATCAGCACCGCTATCCCTAACCGTTTCGCAATTTTCATAAAGAATTCCTCCCGAATATTTATGTGAACTAATAAATTATAGCCTTTTCAGGAGAAATTGTCAAAAAAAATCTCCCCGTAAACAATGAATATATTAGGCTACCTGCTCCTCCCCGCTCTCCTCCGGCGTTCCCAGGACCTTCATATTCCGCTCGTCCAGATCATAATACACCTCGTCTGCCCTAAACATATGGCTTCTCAGCTCTCCCATATCCATCTGTCCCATGTGATACAGGGGGCAGAGATAGCTGGGGGTGTATTTTGTTTTCAGCGGGTAATTACCGAAGGTCACGATAATGGCGTTCCCGGTGCTCTCTTTATTATTCAGCTTCTGGAGCTCGGAGGGATAGATCAGGGGCCTGACCTGGGTCTGGGTGGACACGCTCACATCCCCCTCCTTGGAGCCTAGATTGGAGGAGGTACTGGTGGTCTTCACGGTCATATTACCGCAGAGCTCTGAAAACTCCTTGCAGGTCCCGATATCGTTGGAGCCGATGAACATCTTCATGCCGCAGTTGGACTTCACGATATCCGCCACCTGCTCCCCGTACACATTGTTTAACTGGGAATAGCTCTGGACCACCATATTGAACCAGATCTTACGGGAACGGCCTACGGTGATCATCTTGTCGAATTTCTCGATCTTGGGCATGTTTCCGAACTCATCCAGAATGAAGTACACATTCCTGGGCAGAGACAGGTCCTCTCTTGCGCTGGCCACCTTGATCAGGGCCTTGTACATACAGAGGATGAACACTGCCGCCAAACCGTGGCGGGTGTCCTTTTCATCCGGGATCTTCATAAAGAGGGCCGTGGGCCGCTCCGCGAATTTCTCCGCCTGAACGTCCGTGGCGGAGGTGAGGCCACATAAGCCTCTGTCGTTAAACATATTCAGCTTGTCAAAGGTGATGGACATATAGGAGGAAAGGGTGGTGTCCGCGGCGGATAAGACCTGGCGGGACAGGGTCACGGCCTGAGACAGGGCGCTTCTTCCCTCGAAATATTTCTTTAAGGTCTCAAATTCATTCTCGGAATTGGTCAGTGCCTTGTTCAGGTTAAAGAAATTGAACTTGTCCTTGGTCATCCCCAGCTCCGGATCCGCGGAATCCTCCAGCATGGCAAGACAGGTGGCCATGATGATGGAACGGGCCCCCTTCTCCCACACCGGATCCTTCTCGTTTTCGATGGGACAGATGACGGAGATCAGGTCGTTTAAGTCCTCGTACATCTCATCGTAGATCCGCTGCTTGGTAACGGAGACATCATCCTGGCAGTGGGTCAAATCCGCGTAGGCCTTCCCCTGCCATTCGCACCAGAGCTCTCCCGGCTCCGCGGGGCCGTCCATCTGCTTTAGGTCCGGATAGTCCTCCATGCTGTCCTTATGGGCCAGGATCCCCTTCCCCGCGTTCAGGAAATCCTGATACATATCCCAGATGCCTCCCAGTGGGTTCCAGCGGGAGGAGGAATAGGTGTCTCTTAAATCCAGAAGCAGCACCTCATAGCCCCGCTCCTTTAAATATTTGGAATGCAGGGAAAACAGCTCCCCCTTGGGGTCTGTCATGATCATGGAGGAGCCGCAGCTGGTGGCTGCCAGAAGCTGGATCATGGGATTGATAAAGGTGGTGGTCTTACCGGAGCCGGTGGCGCCGATGATCAGGGAGTGGGCACCGGGGAGAAAATTCCCCACCAGGTTTCCTCTCTTGTCCAGCACCGCCCGCACCGGGATCCCGTCCTTTTTCACATTGTCCATGTCCATGGTCTTCGCCTTGTAGCTCCAGGCCGGGAAATACCGGTCCCTCTCGTCCTCCGAGAGGAAACGGCTGTTTTCCAGAGGAGATTCGATCATGGAGGTGTCGGCCTTGCCGGAGAGCAGGGCATTGCCCTTTTTCCCCAGGCTGCCGTTTAATGCCGAGAAGGCGCCGAACACTAAAATGATGCCGCCGCCGATGACCCAGGTGGCGGGGCTTAAGAGATTCTCCCCGTTCAGATGGTACTCCCCGCCGGACAGCACGGCGCCCATGTTGTCAAGCAAAGTCCGCACCACCAGCCCCAGGATCCCGGAGCCTGCGATAAAGAGCAGGAAATAGAGAAACCCGCTGCTCTGCTTCAGCTTCTCCAGGTTCTCCAGCAGATCATTTCTCAGCTTTTCCATAAAGCTTCATCCTCATTTTTTCGGGGCATTCTTCCCCTTTTCTTTCACAGGGTCATTCACCGTCTTCAGTTCTTTTCCGGCGCTCTCCGGCTTCTTTATCCTTTCGGCACTTTGCATGAAATGCTTCAGGATATCCGCATTTGCCCTGAGATCGCAGTTCTCAAGGAACCTTTCGGGTGTTTTGTACTGCTCCCGATACATCTCCATCATGCCCTTAAACTGGGGCGACTGTTTGATCCCATCCAGGTTTTTCCGGATGGTCTCGGGATTGTCCAGGGCATCCCTGATCTGTTCGGGGAGCATCTTTCCCGGGTCTTCCTGACTGCTCATTTCCGTGGCGGAGACATTCAGCCTTCCGTAATAGATCTTCTTTGCGAGAGTGTCTTCCATTTCCTCCCACCTGATCTTCGAAGTAAAGATGCGCCCTTGTTTGGACTTCCTTAACTGAGTGAATTCATTTTCGGGATCCGGGATCCTGCCGATCAGATTCATAAGCTGTGTGCGGTTTTCCCTCTGCTTTTGAATATACGCCTCCTGGCCGCCGTATTGTGCGTACTTCTTTTCCAGCTCCGCCCTTCGCTCGGCGTCTATTCTCTCCTGCTCCTTCTGCCTCCTCTCCTGTTCGAGGCGTTCGTTTTCCTTCCGGATCCTCTCTGCTTCGCGCTCGTCAAGGATCTTCTGGTAAGCCTGATCCCTCACATCCTTCTCTTTGGTGTAATACTCCTCCATCACCTTTGTGTGAGCTGCGGGCTCCTTATCCAGAAGGTTCTTTTCAAAATCCCTGCCTCTGTCAATGGCCGCGTAGTTTCTCTCAAGGACCTTTTCCCACCGCTGAAAGACCAGAGTGTCCTCCGCGTATTTTTTGGCGGCCTCCTGATATTCCTGGAACAGCGCCTTATACTCCTTTTGTTCATCCTCAAAGCGCTTCTGCTCCGCAGAGTTCTCCCGTTCGATCCTCTCGTTTTCC
>CAMNLO010000018.1 GCA_946543095.1 uncultured bacterium | reverse complement strand
TAGCAGAAAGAAAGCCTATAGATTTCTTTACAATAGAAGAGGAAAAGCGATTTATTGAGGTTGCAAAAGATTACAGTTACTATGAGCAGTTCCGTTTGATCCTGGAAACCGGTCTTCGTACCGGGGAACTGATCGGACTGGAATGGAAGAATGTTGATCTTGAAAATCGTATCATTAAGGTTGAAAAGACACTGGAGTTCCGATATAGTACACAGGAGTGGCGCTGGGGACCGCCGAAGACCAGGTATGGGATCAGGGAGGTTCCCCTGACAAAGACGGCATATGAGCTTCTTAGTGGGATAAAAAATCGTGGCGGCTACGCGAACGATAATACTCCGGATGAGTTTAAAGACCTTGTGTTCATTAACCGAACAGGCTACCCAACTAAGAACAGCACATATGATGCTGCACTTCAGAAAAGGTGCGAGCAGGCCGGTGTGAAAAGATTGTCGATGCATGATCTCAGACACACGATGGCTACAAGATTTTGCGAAAACAGCACAAATTACAAGTTCTTAAGCAGGATGCTGGGGCATTCGAGTATTAAGATAACGGTTGATACTTATGTGCATCAGACGGGTAAAAGCCAGGCTAATGAAGCTGAAAGATTTTCGGAGTATCTTGACGGTCTGTTTTTATAAAAGGTAACGGAAAATAACGAAAAGTAACATCAAATTGTTACGCGATTGTTACGTAACAGGATGTTACGAGGCTGAAAAGTTTGAAAATAAAGGAAAGTAGGTATTATTTATGAAACTAGGAATCGTCGGACTTCCCAATGTTGGGAAGAGCACATTGTTTAATTCACTGACAAAGGCAGGTGCCCAGTCTGCCAATTATCCCTTCTGCACCATCGATCCCAATGTGGGAATCGTCAGTGTGCCGGATGAGAGGATCAAGCTTCTGGGGGAGATGTACCACTCCAAAAAGGTGACCCCCGCCACCATCGAATTCGTGGACATCGCGGGACTTGTGAAGGGAGCTTCCAAAGGAGAGGGGCTTGGGAACCAGTTTTTGAGCCATATCCGGGAGGTGGACGCCATTGTTCATGTGGTGCGCTGCTTCGAGGACAGCAATATCGTCCATGTGGACGGGAGCGTGGATCCCTTAAGGGATATCGAGACCATCGGGCTGGAGCTGCTCTTTGCGGATATGGAGGTTCTGGAAAGAAGGATCTCCAAGGTGGCCAGAAGCGCAAAAATGGATAAGGAGGCCGGAAAGGAGCACGCACTGCTCCTTCGCCTGAAGGCCTTTCTGGAAGAAGGCAATATGGCCTCCGGCTTTGCCTGTGACAATGAGGATGAGGAGAAGTTTTTTGCGGGATACAATCTGCTGACGGCAAAGCCCGTGATCTATGCCGCCAATGTGGCGGAGGAGGACCTTTCAAATGACGGCGCGGACAACGCCTTTGTGGGAAAGGTCCGGGAATACGCAGCAGCGCATCACTCCGAGGTCTTTGTGGTCTGCGCCAGGATCGAGGAGGAGATCTCGGAGTTGGAGGAGGATGAGAAAAAGGAATTCCTGGAGGAGCTTGGCCTTTCGGAATCCGGTCTGGACAAGCTCATTGCCGCCAGCTATTCCCTGCTGGGGCTCATCAGCTTTCTGACTGCGGGAGAGGATGAGACCAGGGCCTGGACCATTAAGAAGGGCACAAAGGCCCCCCAGGCTGCCGGAAAGATCCATACGGATTTTGAGAGGGGCTTTATCAAGGCCGAGGTGGTGGACTATCAGGATCTTCTGAGAGAGGGATCTTTGGCTGCCGCCAGGGAAAAGGGCCTTGTGGGCATGGAAGGCAAGGACTACGTGGTCAAGGACGGGGACGTGATATTATTCAGGTTCAATGTATGACAGATATGCCGGATATCATGGGGGCAGGGGACATCGCCTTTCCCCATCTTGGAATCTATCTGAAGGATGTGCCGAAGAGCTTTACGGTCTTCGGTTTTTCCATTGCGCTCTACGGGATGATCATCGGGATCGGCATCATCCTGGGGGTGCTGTGGGCTGCCCATGAAGCAAAACGTACCGGTCAGGACCCGGAGCGGTACTGGGACTTTTCTCTGTACGCGATCATATTGTGCATCATCGGTTCCAGGATCTACTATGTGGCCTTTTCCTGGGATTATTACAAGGACAATCTGCTGGAGATCTTTAATCTCAGGAGAGGGGGCCTTGCCATCTATGGGACTGTGATCATGGCCTTTGTGACGGCCTTTGTCTACACAAGGGTGAAGAAGATGAGCCTGGCTCTGTTTATGGACACGGGGCTTCAGGGGCTTCTGATCGGCCAGATCATCGGCAGATGGGGAAATTTCACAAACAGGGAGGCCTTCGGCCAGTACACGGACAATCTGTTTGCCATGAGGCTTCCCATCGAGGCAGTGAGAAGCCATGAGATCACGGAGAGCATCAGGGCCCATATCACGGATGCGGTGAACTATATCCAGGTCCACCCCACCTTTCTATATGAAAGCCTGTGGAATCTGGGAGTCTTTCTTCTGATCCAGCTCTATAAGCCACGCAAACGCTTTGACGGGGAGCTGACGTTATTCTATCTGGGAGGCTACGGCCTGGGCCGGTTCTGGGTGGAATCCCTCCGGACAGACCAGCTTTTGATCCCTCACACGACCGTTCCCGTTTCCCAGATGCTGGCGGGAGCCCTGTTCCTCCTTGCCCTTGTATCGGACCTTGTGATAAGAGCCCGGCTGAACACAAAGGACAGCGGTGGAAAGCAGCTGCTCAGTCTGATTCTGGTATTCGTCCTGGCATCCTGCGCCCTGACCTCCTGCGCGCCTCCTGCGCTGAAGGAAGTAAACTCCGATCTGGATGAGCAGGAAGGGATCCATACAGAGCATTATATCTCCTTTGTGGATGAGGAGCCGGACACGGTGGATTTCCAGTGCACCACCATCTATTACACTGTGGCCCTGAATGTCTTTGACAGGTTGGTGGAAACGGTTACGGATGCCTCCGGCAACGCGCATATCGTTCCTTCCCTTGCGGAGTCCTGGGAGATCTCATCGGACGGGCTCAGATATCTGTTCCGTCTCAGGGAAAACGTGCGTTTCAGCAACGGCTCGTATTTGACCTCTTCGGATGTGCAGTATACCTTTGTGAGACTTCTGACCCATCCCGATTCCGTCAACGGAGATATCGTGGAGATCATACAGGGGGCCGACAGATTAAGACGGGGGGTGTCCAAAAAGCTGGAAGGCTTCCGCGTTCTGAACGATCTGGAATTTGAGATCACGCTGGAAAAGCCCTTTTCCGCGTTTTTAGCCTGCCTTTCCCAGCCCGGTGCCTCCATTCTGGACAGGGAGACCGTGAGCGCCGTGACGGACCAGTTCGGGAAAGCCCCTTCCTGCACCATCGGGACCGGCTCCTTTATCTTAAAAACCTGGGAGCCCGGAAAGGGAATGGTCTTTACAGCCAATCCGAACTGCTGGGAGGGACGTCCCCTGGCGGACGGCCTGGATATGCGCTTTATCGCGGATCCGGAAACCGAGCAGCTGCTGTTTGAAAACGGGGATCTGGATATACTGGATCTGGAAAATGTGGGAGACGCAGCGGAATTTTTCTATCATGGCGATATCTATCAGGACAGGCTCAGGATCCTGCAGCAGATCGGGACCACCTACATCGCCCTGAACGAGTCCATAGCACCTCTGAATGATGTGCGGGTGCGTAAAGCCCTGCAGCTTGCCCTGAACAGGCAGATGCTTCTGGACGCCGCCTGCAGCGGCCGGGGGGTTGTGGAAAACGGGATCATTCCCACAGGCATTGCCGGCCATAACCCGAAGCTGCAGGAGATCCCTTACGATCCGGAAAAGGCAGCCTTCCTGTTAAAAGAAGCGGGGCTGGAGGACGGCTTTGATCTCAGGATCGCTGTCAGGGCTTCTTCCGCACGATTATACAGGGATATTTCGGAAATGGCTGCCTCCATGTGGAAAAAGGTGGGAGTCCGGGCGGAGATACAGGTGTTTGACGAGAATGAGTTCATGGAGAAGCGCAAGAACGGAGCGCTGGCCTGTTATGCCGCCACCTGGGACGCGGATTATGACGATCCCGAGAACTTCTTTACCCCCTTCTTCTCCAACAAAGAGAATTCCAGAAACCGCAGTCTTTGCTATTCGGATGAGGCGGTGATGCACCGGGTGATGAACGCCCGTTCCATTCTGAACGAAACAGACAGGATGGAGGAATACAGGGCTTTAGAGAAGAAGATCGTGCAGGAGGACAGCGCCTGGATCCCGCTGTTTTCCAGACAGCACGGTTATGTGCTTGGGGAACGGGTGGAGGATTTCGGGGTTTCCTGGAACGGACTGCTCACCACACGTCTGCGTGATATGTCGCTGAAATCCGAGTACAGGGAAAATGGAGAGCAATGATGCATTCGGTCCGATATAAAATCACGGCCATTACGATCATTTCCATTCTGCTCACCGTCCTGGCGGTGACCTACACGACCTATTCTGCCATCGGGGCTGAGAACGACAAGACCTCTGCGGAAATGATGTTTCTGACCTGTGAGACTACGGGGAAGACCCTGGATGATTATCTGGACGGCATCGAGCAGTCTGTGGATATGGCGGCCTATATCGCCATGGATTCCCTGGACAGCGTGGCCCTGGTGGAGGGCGGCGTGGCCGGGACCTACGCAAAGAACACAAAAAGGACTTCGGAGCAGATCATGGAGCTGGATGCCTATCTGACCCAGCACTGCAAAAAGATCCAGGAATTCTTCGGAGGCATGGCGGCCAAGAATGACGGGATCGTCACCTATTATTACTGCATCAATCCAAAGATCAGTTCCAATGTCCACGGCTTTTTCTATTCCAGGGTCGGTAAGACCGGCTTTGTGGAGCAGCCCCCTCTGGATGCCAGGCAGCTGGATCCCAATGACAGAGAACACACCACCTGGTATTACACCCCCATCGAAAAAGGGCGCCCCGTCTGGGTAGGACCCTACAAAGCCCATTTCCTCGGAGAGACCATCACCCTTTCCTATCTGACTCCGATCTATAAGGCCGGAGAGCTCATCGGCGTTATGGGAATGGATATCTTTTTCGACACGCTTGTCACCAGGATCAGCTCCTTAAAAGTCTATAATACGGGCTATGCCTGCCTCTACAGCGAGGACGGCAGCATCCTGTATCATCCGGAGCTTTCCATGGGAGACATTCCTGTTTCGGACAACGGATACGAAGGACGGCAGGTATTTCAGGAAGACAACAGCGGCGGAAGGCTTTTGCGCTATAAAATGAACGGGGAAGAGCGTCAGATGGCCTTTACCACCTTAAGTAACGGCATGAAATTAGTGGTGACCGCTTCGGTGGATGAGATCACCTCCTCCTGGAGACGGCTGACTACCATGCTTTTAGTGGTGACGGCCTTCTTTGTTTTTGTCTTCGGCATCATCGTCAGGCTGGTCATGGAGATCATGGTGGAACCTCTCCAGCGCCTGACGGCCGCTTCGGAGAAGCTGGCGGCGGGAGACTATGATGTGGAGCTGGATTACGACTCCCGGGATGAGGTGGGAACCCTCACAAAGGTTTTCAGCCAGATGCGGGATCATCTGCAGCAGTACATCGGGGATCTGAACAGGCGGATCCGTATCGACACGTTGACCGGTCTGTTTAACAAGGACTGGTTCTACGAGGAGTCGGAAAAGAAACGGCATGAAATGGAAGAAAACGGGGATCATCCTGCCATTCTGTTCATCAATCTCGTGGGATTGAAGTATTTTAACAGGCTCCATGGCCTCTCCGGCGGCGATCAGCTGATCTGTGCGGTGGCGGATATCCTGTCCCGGGAATTCGGATATGAAAACTGCTGCCGTCTCGCCCAGGACCACTTTGCGGTGTTAAGCTACGAGGAGGATCTGGAAAACCGTGTGAATACGGTGTTTGAAAGATGTGCCGGCGCCAACGAGGGGAAAAACCTGCCGGTGCGGGTGGGCATCTATCTGGACAGGCTGGACAAGGTGGATATCAGCGTGGCCTGTGACAGGGCAAAATATGCCTGCGATCAGATGCGGGGGACCTATGTTTCCTGCTTGAACTATTTCGACGAGAAAATGTTAAACAGCGCCGACAACTACAGCTATGTGGTGAACAATCTGGACAGAGCCCTGAGGGAGCACTGGATCCGGGTATACTATCAGCCCATCGTCCGGGCTTCCACCGGGAAGATCTGCGACGAGGAGGCCCTTTCCCGCTGGATCGATCCCATCAAGGGCGATATGTCTCCCTCGGAATTTATCCCGGTGCTGGAGGAATCCAGGCTGATCTGGAAAATGGATCTCTATGTGCTGGAGCAGGTCCTTTTGAAGATGAAGGAGCAGGAGCAGGAGGGCTTCCCGGTGGTGCCCCAGTCCTTAAACCTTTCCAGGGAGGATTTTGATGCCTGTGATATCGTGGAAGAGGTCACAAAACGGGTGGACGGCGCCGGGATCCCCAGGAAGCTTCTGACCATAGAGATCACGGAAAGCGTGGTAGGCAGTGACTTCGATTTTATCAGGCAGCAGATCCTCCGGTTCCAGGAGCTGGGCTTTATGGTATGGATGGATGATTTCGGCTCGGGTTATTCCGCCCTTGAGGTCTTAACGGACGTGCAATTTGACCTGATCAAGTTTGATATGAGCTTCTTAAAGCGCTTTGAGGAAGGAGAAGAGAACAGGATCATTTTAAGAAATCTTCTGAAAATGGCCATGGAGCTGGGCTCGGAGACCCTGCTGGAGGGGTGTGAGACAAAGGAGCAGATCGATTTCCTGAAGGAAGCCGGCTGCATGAAGCTGCAGGGCTATTATTTCAGCAAGCCCATCCCCAAGGATGTGCTGTTTCACGGGCAAAGGGACGGATCCCTGCCCGAATTTGAGAGACCGGAGGAAACAGAATGCTTACGGACTTGAAAGTGTCTGTAAAGAAAGTCAATGAGATCACTGTGGCGGCGGCGGTGCTGTTTTGCCTGCTGGTCCTTATGGCCAGCTATTCTGTGGGCAATGATTATTCGATGCTGAGGGAGAATCTGGAGAATCTGCTGGATCTGCAGAGAGCGGCCTATAATCTCCAGAGCGGCTCAGACGAGCTCACGGAGCAGGTACGAAGCTATGCGGACACCGGCGACAGGGCGTATATGGAGGGCTATTTCACGGAAGCCAATGTCACGAAACGAAGGGACAATGCCGTAAAGAAGCTGGAGGAAAACCACGGCGAGTCCGATGCGTATCTGGAGCTGCAGCAGGCCATGACGGAATCCGTCAAGCTGATGGATCGGGAGTTTTATTCCATGCGTCTGATGTCCGAGGCCATGGGATATGCCCAGAACACGCTTCCTGCGGAGATCCGGAACGTCCGGCTCACCGCGGAGGATCAGAAGCTTTCCTCCGATGCGAAGATGGTAAAGGCGCGCCAGTATGTCATCGATGAAAAATACCGGGAAGAGAAACGCCTGATCACGGAGCATATGACGGGCTGCATCGAAGCCCTGAACCGTAATCTGGAGGCGGTCCAGCAGAAAACCACGGAAAGGCTGAACCTGATGCTGGTCCTGCAGAAGTTTATGATCGTCGGAATGATCATAAGCATACTGGCATTGTTTTTATCCAACCACTTCCTGCTGATCCGTCCCCTGGTCAGAGCGGTGGAACTGATCAAGGCGGAGAAGTCCATTCCCATGGAAGGCTCCAGAGAGTTTCAGTTTCTCGCCACAGCCTACAATATGATCTTCGGCTCCTATAAAGAGAAAACAAAGCATCTGGCCCATGAGGCTTCCCATGATTCTCTCACAGGGATCTATAACCGGAGTGCATTTGAAAACCTGATGGGAGAGACGGATCTGAAGGATTGCGTGCTACTGATCGTCGATGTGGACGAATTTAAGCAGTTTAATGACCAGCACGGCCATGAAATGGGAGACAGGGTTCTGACAGTGGTGTCCGGAGTCATCAGCAGGCATTTAGGCGAAGGCGACGAGTTCCGGGTAGGGGGAGATGAGTTCGTCGTGCTGCTGCATAATGCGAATCCTGAAACCGCAAAGCTGGTAAAGGAGGAAGTGGAAAAGATCAATGAGGAGCTTACGTCGTCGGAAGAGGGCATGCCTTCTGTCAGCATCAGCGTGGGCGGCGCCTACGGCGTTTTGCATGAGGATGTGCAGGAGCTGATGAATACGGCGGACAGAGCACTTTACGCCGTGAAGCATAAAGGCGGACGGGGCTGTGAATTCGCGGATACAGTGGATGCAGTTGTGAAACAAATGTTCAACATGTAGTAATTGTTAGCACTCACTATTGACGAGTGCTAACAAGAGTGGTATAACATAATCAGCAACAGAAAAGGACCGGTAAACAAAAGGTCCCGACCAAACAAAGCACCCGCAGGAAACAGGACACAGACAGGCTGTGAAGGGCTTCCGGGCGGAGAGATAAAGGAGGTTCGTTATGTTATTACCCAGCGTGTTCGGAGAGAGCTTATTTGACGATATCTTTGATGATTTCACAAGACCCACCAGGAATCTGGTCCGCTACAGTGCCCCCGGCACCAACATCATGAAGACGGATATCAGGGAGCATGAGAACGGGTTCGAGCTGGACATCGATCTTCCGGGCTACAAGAAGGAAGATGTGAACGCAGAATTAAAGGACGGCTACCTGGTGATCTCGGCTTCCAACAAGAGTGAGAATGACGAGAAGGATAAGAAGGGTGAGTTCATCCGGAGAGAGCGTTATTACGGCAGCTGCTCCAGAAGCTTCTACGTAGGCGAGGAGATCACGGAAAAGGATATCAAGGCTAAATTTGAGGATGGCATCCTGAAGGTGTCTGTGCCGAAGAAGGAGGCGAAGCCTCAGGTGGAGGATGTGAAGAGGATTGCCATCGAAGGATAACAGAAGCTTTGATGAGAACCCGGGGGGCTGTGCAGGAGCACGGCCCCTCTTTTTATGGCTGCGCCGCGGGAAGGAATATTCGCCCTTTTATTTCCGGTGTGTTATAATTGATAAACATGGGGTTCACCGCTTTCCTTTTACCCTGCGGAAGCTGATCCTGCCGAAGGCATCCGTCTCCTTCACGTACTCGCATTCCGAGGAGCGGACAAGGGCTTCCTCTTCCAGGCCGGAGGGCGGTACTTTGCCGGTTTCCACAAGTCTTTTGCGCATCAGTTTTTCAACGGTGGGCAGAGACAGCGGATAGTCCAGGGAATCCCGGATTTCCTCTGCGGAAAGTCCCAGATCCGTCAGATGACGGATGGCTGCCCCGTAGGCGGCGTCCCGGCTGAAGCTTCCCAGAGCTTCTTTGAAATAGCGGTTTTCATTCTGATCACTCATAGAGTCATTATAGCATTTGAGGCATCCATGGCAAAGGAAACAGGCACAAAGCTGGTAGCGAATAACAAAAAAGCATACCACGATTATTTTATCGAAGAGACCTACGAAGCCGGCATCGAGCTGGCGGGGACGGAGGTCAAGAGCCTGCGTCTCGGAAAATGCAGCATCAAGGAGGCCTGGATCGGCATTGACAAGGGTGAGATCTTTGTCCATGGCATGCATATCTCACCCTACGAAATGGGGAACCTCTTCAACCGGGATCCCCTGAGAACCAGAAGGCTTCTGATGCACAAGCGGGAGATCATGAAGCTGTTTTCCAAAAGCCGTGAGGCCGGTTACACCATCATGCCTCTGGAGGTCTATTTCTCGAAGGGCAGGGCAAAGCTGAAGATCGGCCTTGCCAAGGGCAAAAAGCTTTATGACAAGCGGGAAGCCATGGCGAAAAAGGACATGAAGCGGGAGGCGGAAAGAGAGTATAAACTAAAGGTTTAGTGACTCGGCTTGCGTGCCGATACTATATATGGTACAATAAACAGGTTAATATCCCGGGCCAGTCAAGGTTTCGACAGGGGTCTTGCAGCCGGAGAAGCTATCCGAAAGCGCATCGTAAAAGCGCAAACCTAAATACAAACGCTAACGACGAATACTTAGCACAGGCAGCTTAAGTCTGCCCGTCCGTCCTGCGCACCCGTACGCAGGGTAGCGGGCGTCATCCATGCGGGAAACGGCTCCGGGTAAGCTTTGCCCCGGATGGACGTAAGATGAAGCTACCAAGCGCAGCCAGCTGCCGTTTTCCGGCTGCGTAAGGGAAAGGGGATTTCCCGAAAAGAGCGGCTATGATAGTAGAAGGACGGGGAATAGGCTTTTGGACACGGGTTCGACTCCCGTCTGGTCCAGAATGGCGCAGTGTGCCGGGGACACACGTTAAGCGCCGCCGGCTTTTGCCGGTGCGGTTCAGGGTTGAAAAGTCATGGAGCGATCATGCTTGCATGGTGCCGTGTGCCGGGAGCACAGGTTTCGCACCGCCGGATTGGATGGTGCGGCATGTTTGCGAGATCGTGAAAGCCGCGAAGCAGCGGGGCGTTCCGTGTCATAATGGGAACGCATGGAGGGACTCTCATGAGCAAGCTGCTGGATGATCTGCAGGCATACGGAGTGGATCTTGCCGAAACGATGGATCGCTTCGTGGACGACGAGGAGCTCTATGTCAGCTGCCTGGAGGAATTCAGGACAGAGCCGAGCTTCGATGATCTGCGCTCCGCCCTGGACGATGGTGATATGGAAGCTGCTTTTGATGCGGCCCACACCTTAAAAGGGGTAACAGGAAATCTGGGCTTTACCCCCCTCTTCAATGCGGTCTGCCCCATGGTGGAGACCTTAAGAAGCGGGGCAAACGAGGAACTGGAAGAGAAATACAATGCCATCATGGCGGAAAAGGCCAGGGTGGATGCTATACTGGAGGAGATTCATTGATCAAAACGAACGGATTTGGAAAGAGACTGCTGGCCCTTCTGCTTGCGGGCTGCTTAAGCTTTGGCAGCGTGATGACCGCAAACGCTGCCGTGAATTCATCCACTGCCATTGCCAAGGGCATCGACGTCTCCAAATGGCAGGGACTCATCGACTGGGCCCAGGTGGCTGCCAGCGGCGTAAGCTTCGCCTTTATCAAGCTGGGCAGCACCTACAGCGGCATCGATCCCTATTTTGACTACAATATGAAAAGCGCCCAGATGGCGGGTTTAAAGACCGGCGTGTATGTCTATTCCTACGCGAAGAGCGTGGAAGAGGCGGCGGCGGAAGCTGCCATGATGGTGCAGACCCTGGAGCCCTACATGGTGAGTATGCCTGTGGTGCTGGATCTGGAGGATGATTCCGCTGCGCATCTGGATATGCTGACGCTGCAGATGATGTGCTACACCTTCTATCAGATCCTGGATATGCACGGCTATTATCCCATGATCTATGCCAATAAGCACTGGTTCGAAAACAAGATCGGCAATGTGGTCATGGACAAGTGGGTGGCCCAGTTCAATACGGAATGCAATTATAACGGCACCCCTGCCTTCTGGCAGTCCTCCGAGACCGGCCTGGTGCCCGGCATCGGCGGCTATGTGGATATCGATTATCAGTACAAGGATTTCTCCAGCCTGATCGTGCCCTTCGGCATTGTGCCGAGACCCGACGGCAATGCCCGGTTCTATCTGAACTACAAGATGCAGAGGGGCTGGATCGATTACCTGGGCTTCAAGTATCTGGCGGATCCCCTGGGGAATCTGATCAAGGGCTTCTACGCGGACACCAACGGGACCTATTACTTTGATCCCCAGACCTACCAGGCCGCTCTGGGCGTGACCCAGGTGGGAGACCAGGTCTTCTATTTCGACGAGAAATATCACATGAAGACCGGGCTCATGTATCTTGGAGACGGGGTCTATTTCTTCGACAGGACCACAGGCGCCATGGCAAAGGGCCTGGTGATGGATATCGACGGCAATTTCTATTATGCGGGATCGGACGGAAGGCTGCAGAACGGTTTTGTCACCATTGACGGCAACAATTTTCTCTTCGATCTTGAGAACTTTACCATGATCCGCAACACCGTGATCCCTGGAGACGGCTTCAACTACGTGATCGACGCCAATGGCATTGTTACGGAGGTGCCCATTGTCCCGGAGGTCCCGGAGACTCCCGAGGTCATTACGATCCCTGTGGCCACGGCAAAGCATGAGGTCTCTCCTCTGGAGGAAACAGACGCTGTCTCTTCGGATACATACGGGACAAGCGGGGTAAGCGCAGGCTCTGTCGGAAGCGCTTACGCGAGTCTGAAGCCGGTGAATGCAGTGAATAATACGGAGAAACAGAATACGGAGGATTCGGCAGCTGTCACTGACGCAGAAACCCTCACA
>CAMNLO010000017.1 GCA_946543095.1 uncultured bacterium | reverse complement strand
ATTTTTACTTCATGTATCCCATCTCTTTGTAATATCTCTCAGCGCCGGGATGGAGGTCGATGCCGCCTCTCTTGGTGGGCTCCCATGCGGTTGCGGGATCCCAGGGCTCTAAGGAAGCATACTCGTGGACCAGCTCATCGCGGTTCTCGCTTAAGGTCTTGACGATCATGTACACCACGTCATCATCCAGGTTCTCGTTGACGAACAATGCGTCGGGGGAGCCGGGCAGATGCAGCTCTTCGGTCTGGCCGGTGAAGCTGTTTGCAGGGACCGTGATCAGGTCGAAGCCAAGGGTGTCCATGAACCACTTGCACATATCATCGGACCACTGTAAGAAGGTGACATCGCAGGTGGAAGCGATCTGTGCCATGGTGGAGGAGGAGGAAGAGGTATGGTCCACATAGAAGTCGATCTGGCCGTCGGCAATGGCTTCCGCGTTGGCATCGCCGCCCTGCTCGATGATGTCGCCGCCCCAGGACTGAAGATCCTCAAGGGTCACGCCGAAGTACTCAAGCAGTCTGTAGGCGCCTTCCGCGTCCATGGAGCCTCTGGGGGAGCAGCCCATTCTCAGGGGCAGCTTCTTCTCGAAGATCTCTTCCAGAGTGGAAACATTGTACTTCTTCAGGAAATCGTTGCGGATCAGGTTGATGTAGCAGACTGCGGTAAGGGAGCCGATGGCAGCCTTGTAGCCGTCTGTCGGAGGGTTCCCCAGGGTACCGGTCTCCATTGCCCACTTTGCGGGAGCGCCGTTGGCAAAGGAAAGATCCACATTGTTGGCCTTGAAGATGTAGGGTGCGCCCATGCCGCCGGGATAGGAAGGATCCACATTCACCTCGGCGAAGCCGCCTTTTTCCTCTAACACCTTGCTCATTGCAACGATCATGTTGTAGGAACCGGAGCCCACCTTATCGGACCAGAAGTTTAAGGAGACACCGCTCATGTCAATGGCGCCCTCTGCGGGTGCGGCAGCGTCGGCGGCAGGTGCGGCTGCGTCGGCTGCAGGAGCAGCGGCATCGGCTGCGGGAGCAGCGGCGTCGGCGGCAGGTGCGGCAGCATCAGCCGCGGGAGCGGCAGCATTGGAACCTCCGGTTCCATTCGAGTCCGCTGCGGGTGCGGCGGTACCGCCGCAGGCTGTGACTGAGACTGCCATCATAAGGGTAAGTCCCAGCGCGATGAGTTTTTTCAAGCTTTTTTTCATGATTACCTCCCTGAATGAATTTGATTGATACATTTTATTTTCACGGCCCGAAGGAGCCATAAAAACCTTTGTAAATGTCTAGCCTCTGTTTTTTCCCAGGCGGATGGCATAGTCCATGGCATTGATGAGGCTCAACTCATTGGCGTGGCCCATGCCTGCGTGGCCGTAGGCGGTGCCGTGGTCCACGGCAGCCCGGATGATGGGCAGCCCCAGGGTCACATTGATGCCTGCCACCGCTTCCCATTTGCCTGCGCCCTTATCGTACACAAAGCCCTTCACCTTCAGCGGGATATGGCCCTGATCGTGGTACATCACCACGACGGCATCGTACCAGCCGCCCAAAGCCTTGGAAAACACCGTGTCCGGAGGCAGTGCCTTTTTGTCCGGGATATCGATGCCTTCGGAAAGAGCCTGCTCAATGGCAGGATTGATCTCCCTGATCTCCTCCGTGCCGAACATTCCCGCTTCTCCGGCATGGGGGTTTAAGCCCGCCACTGCCAGCTTCGGATGCTCGATCCCCAGCTGCTTTAAGGCCTCGTCCGTCATCCGGATGACCTCCAGGACCCGCTCCTTTTTCACTCTGGCACAAGCCTCCAGGAGGGAGACATGGGTGCTCACATGGACCACACGAAGGTCCTCATGTGACAGCATCATAGCATATTTCGGCGTATTTGTATAATGTGCGTAGACCTCCGTGTGTCCGGAGAAATGATGTCCCGCCATGTTGATGGCTTCTTTGGAGAAGGCATTGGTCACGGTGGCGTCGATCTCATTCTTCATGGCCAGGTCGATGACCTTCACCACATACTGGAAGGAGGCTTCCCCGCCCAGCTTGCTGGCTCCGATGCCGAAGGGCTTCGGCTCGTCCTCGTTTAAGGTGTTGGGGATTTCCCGCTCCGGCACCAGGTCCATATCCAGCAGGTCGATGGTGCCTGCCTCATAGAGACCATCCGCAGGGGAGACGACGGGATGGAGCTTTAAGTCGATGCCGTTCACCTTTTTCGCCACCTTCAGGGCGTAATCCATGACGGACAGGTCCCCTACCACCAGAGGGCGGCAGCGCTCGTAGATGCTTTTGTCGTTCAATGCTTTTACCGTGATCTCAGGGCCGTTGCCGAAGGGGTCGCCCATGGAGATACCGATGAGAGGTCTTTCGATCATTGCGTTTCCTTTCTACTGCATTCCTGCGGCTTTGTTTTCTTCCAGTACTTTTTTCAGCTCTTCCATACCCTCGTCGCTTAAATAGTTGAAGGGCCTTCTGCAGTCCCCCACGGGATAACCTAACAGCTTCACGGCCTTTTTCACCACCGTGTTGGGATTGCCGTATTTGAACACTGCCCGGAAGCTTGCGATGGAGTCCTGGGCCTTCTGTGCTTCCTCCAGCTTCCCTGCCTGGAACAGTTCATAGATGGAAGAGAGGACCTTCGGGTACACATTGGCGCAGCCCGCGATGCCGCCGGCACCGCCGGCCTGCAGGGATTTCAAGATCAGGGAATCATTGCCGGAGAGGACTCTGAAGTCCTTGTCCAGCTCCTTTGTCAGCCTGATGTATGCCTGGAGATTGTCCCAGTCGCCGCTGGAATCCTTGGCTCCCATGATCAGGTCCACATCCTTTGCCAGCTTCTGCACCGTCTCGGGCAGCAGCTTATTGCCGGTGCGTGCCGGGATATTGTAGAGCACGATGGGAATGTTCACATGCTTTGCCACCTCTGTGTAGTGGTCATAGAGCTCCTTCTGGGAGGCCACGGCAAAGCTGGGGGTGATGATGGAGAGAATGTCCGCTCCCAGGCGCTCCGCCTCCTTGCTGACCCGGATGGTGTCTTTGGTGGAGATGCAGCCGCTTCCTGCGTACACGGGAACGCGCCCCTTCACCTGGTCCACCATGGCTTCCAGGACCTCGTATTTTTCCTGCTCGCTTAAGATGTAGCCTTCCCCGTTGGTGCCGAAGGCGAAGAGCGCGTGCACGCCGCCTTCGATCTGACGCTCGATCTGGTTTCTGAGCTCCTCCAGGTTGATGGTCTCATCCTCCTTCATGGGAGTGATGATGGGTGGGATGATGCCTTTGATCTCTTTTGCCATGCGGAATCCTTTCTGTTCGAAATATTGGTTGAATGTATACGGAACGACCGCGTTATCACAGCACTTCCTGATAGATCTTCCTCGCGTCCTCTGCGGTCACCTCGCGCATATTGTTGGTGAGGAGGCGCTGCACCTCCATGCCCGCTTTCACAAGCCCTTCCAGATCCTCCTTCGGCACGCCGAACTCCGCAAGGCTTGTGGGAATGTTCAGATGCTTCACGATGCCATCCATTTTCTCAAGGACCGCGTTGCTCTTGCCTTCTGTATCCAGATGCTTCTTCGGACGGATGCAGCGGTCATAGGCCGCGGCAAACTTCTCCCTGCAGGCGCTTTCGTTGAATCTCATCACCGGCATCAGCAAAATGGCGTTGGAGACGCCGTGGGCGATATGGTACTTGCCTCCCAGAGGATAGCTTAAGGCGTGGACCGCGGTGGTGCCGGAGGCGGTGATGGCAATGCCGGCATAGAAGCTGCCAAGCTGCATATTGATCTTTTCCTGAATGGCCTCCGGATCATCACAGGCCTTTTCGATATTGTTTAAGATCAGGTCCAGAGCCTCGAGAGCGAAGATATCGCTGAAGGGATTTGCCTTGTTGCCGGTGAAGCACTCGATGGCGTGGCAGAGGGCGTCCACTCCGGTGGATGCCGCAATCTTCCTGGGCAGCTTTTTGATCATTTCCGGATCCAGGATCACGGTGTCCGCGATCATCTCCGGATTCACGATGCCCACCTTCAGCTCCTTTTCGGGGACCGCCACAATGGCGTTGGGGGTGGCTTCCGCCCCGGTCCCGGCGGTGGTGGGGATCATCAGTGTCTTTATGGTCTTCCTGGCCTTCAGGGGCTCATCCAAAAGCTCCCTGATGCCGTATTCGTCGGTGGCGCAGAGGCTTGCCAGCTTCGCCGTGTCCATGACGGAGCCGCCGCCCACTGCGATGATATAGTCGCAGCCCGAGCTCTTAAAGGCATCCACCAGAGCCTGGGCCTGAGAATAGGTGGGCTCCGGAGGAAGATCCTTTAAGATATCATAAGGGATGTCGGCATTTTTCATCCGGGAAAGCACAGGCTCAAGGAGTCCCGCGCCTTCGATCCCGGCATCGGTAAAGACAGCTGCTTTTTTCACGCCCTGAAGGCATTCCGCAAGCCTGTCCAGACTGTTTTCCCCGCCGAAGACCTGCTTCGGCATTTTTAAACTGTATTGTGTCAGCATATTCAGATTCTCCTTTATCAGATCTCTTTTTCCAGCTTCAGGATCAGGTCCGCTTCCCCGAAGCCTCCGGACTTGGACACCAGATGATAGGTCTTTCCGTTCCATTCAAACTCGGAAAGGACGCTGCCCGGCAGGATCTCACGGATGGGACGCATCTGCACCACGCCCACCTGATACAGGAAGCTCTGCAGGGTGTCTCCGCCCATCACCAGGAAGGTTCTCTCGATTCCCTTGTCCATCAGATTCTTTAATAATTCTCCCATGGAATGGGAGATCCGCTTGCGCATGGTCTCTCTGGAAAGCCCCAGCTCCGAAACATAGCGGGAGGTCTCCTCGCTCATGGGCAGATCGTTGGTGTCCAAAAGGACCCTGGGATTCTGCCGGACCTTGTTTGCAAGCTCCTCCACGACCCGTCTTCCCTGGGGGGTGGTCCAGAAGTATTCGTCCAGCTTTTCGTGGACGCTCAGGCGCTTTCTGTAGAAGCCGTCCGCTTCCGCCTGGTTCAGCTGCGCGATGGAAATGGGGTTCACGGAACCGTTGCCCACAAGGAGCCCGCCGTGGAACTGAACCTCTTTTTTTTCTTCATTGAGGGTGAGCTTCAAAAGCTTGGGCAGGACGGATGCAAAGCCCGCGCATCCCGCGATCAGCGAAAGACCGTTCATTTTTGCTAAAGACTGACCGCAGTATAACAGCTCACCCTCCGAAGAAATATCCAAAACTCGAATGGAGGGAGTGGTGATCTCCTGATCATACCCCAGAACAACAGGGGTCTCGCTCTGGCTGCCGATGATATCCTCAAGAGAGGAATGCTTGACGGGGTTAAAGGGATCCGTTCCGAAAACGCTGTTGGCAACGGGGATCCCGTCGATGTACTGGACACCGGCAATGGTCAGACGGTTCATCTGGGGGAAGGCGGGAATAAAATCCAGCTCCATCCTGCCGGAAGCATCCAGGGCGGCGGAAAGCTCTGCGCCGATATTGCCCCGAAGGCCGGAATCCGTCTTTTTGTAGATATGGGGGACACCGTGGCGGATGGCTCTTTCCACCACATCATACACGATATCGTAGGCTTCCCCGGGACCCAGATGCCTGGATTCCGTGTTCACCACCACTACCTCCACATCCTCGGGAAGCACCGCCAGGTCAAAATTGTAGTCCATGCGGACAATGACATTCGCCCCTGCCGAGGCCAGCTGCACCCCCGTGTCCAGTGCTCCCGTAAAATCATCTGCGATAATTAAAAGCTTGATCAACTCTTTGCTCCCGTCTTATGTTTCAAATTTAAACATGAAATGGTTACATAAATATTGTATCGTAATATCAATAAATAGCAATGGGATTTTTCCCACAAAACGTTTAAATATGAAACCATTCTATTTCCTCTTGCGGAAACGTGCTATACTCTCCCCATGGCATTTGACGGTATTACAATGGCCTGTATGGCGAAAGAACTGAATGAAAAGCTTTCCGGGGGACGTATTTCCAGGGTCACGCAGCCGGAGGGGGACGCGATCCTTTTGACCATCCATCCGGATTCCGGGGAAGGGAATGTAAGGCTTCTTTTATCCGCCAACGCATCCATCCCCCTGGTGTACCTGACACCTGTGAATCTTCCGGCCCCCCAGACAGCCCCCAATTTCTGTATGGTGCTGCGCAAATATATCCAGGGAGGGAGGATCCTTTCCGTGACCCAGCCGGGGCTGGAGAGAGTCCTGCACATCAGAGTTTCCCATCTGGATGAAATGGGGGATCCCGGGGAAAAGACCCTGATCTTCGAACTCATGGGAAAGCACAGCAATCTGATTCTCGTTGACGAGGAGGGGAGGATCCTGGATTCCGTGAAGCACATCGGGGCGGGCATCAGCTCCGTCAGAGAGGTGCTTCCGGGCAGGGAGTATTTTTTACCTAATACCCGTTCCAAAAGGGATCTGCTCAGGGAGCCCGCCGCAAAGGAGGAGTTTCCGGGGCTGCTTCCGGGAAACAAACCTCTTTCCGATGCCCTTGTACAGGCCTTTACGGGGATCTCTCCGGCTGTGGCCCGGGAATTCTGCCTCCGATCCGGAGTGGACGGGGATCTGCCGGTATCGGAGTGCACGGGGGAACAGCTGGAGCGGGTTTACATAACTATGGAAGACGCCTTGGATGCGGTAAAGCAGGGCAGCTTTTCTCCGGCGATCTATATGGAAAACGGCATTCCCGCAGAATACGCAGCCATTCCCTTAAGCCATTTCGGCAAAAACGGGGTCCGCAGCTTCGATTCCGTTTCCGCTTTGATCTGCGCCTTCTATTCGGAGAAGGAAAAGCATTCCAGGATGAAGCAGAAGTCCATGGATCTCCGGCATATCGTGCAGACCGTGCTGGAGCGGGACGTAAAGAAATACGATCTCCAGAGGGCCCAGTTAAAGGACACGGAAAAGCGGGACAAATATAAGCTCTACGGCGAGCTGCTCCATATCTACGGCTATGAGCTGGGGCCGGAGGCAAAGGAGCTTTCCTGCGAGGATTATCACACCGGGGAAACAGTCAGGATCCCATTGGATCCGGAGCTGACGGCCATGGAAAACGCGGCAAAGTTCTACGCAAGGTATGAGAAGCTGAAGCGGACCAACGAGGCCTTAAGCGAGCTGACAAAGCAGGTCTATGAAGAGATAGAGCATTTAAAAAGCGTGCTGCAGTTCCTGAATATGGCGGATTCCGAAGAGGAGCTTTCCCAGGTAAGGCAGGAGCTGGTGCAGACGGGCTTTATCCGGGACAGAGGCGGCAAAAAAAAGGGAGGCCCACAGGCAAAGGCGAAGCCCCTGCACTTTGTGTCCTCCGACGGTTTTGATATTTATGTGGGAAAGAACAATCTCCAGAATGAGGAGGTGACCTTTAAGCTGGCCTCCGGGGGAGACTGGTGGTTCCATTCCAAAAAGTACCCGGGCTCCCATGTGATCTTAAAGACAGAGGGCAGGGAGGTGCCGGACAGGGCCTTTGAGGAGGCCGGGGCCGTGGCTGCCTATTTCAGCGCCGGGCGGGATCAGGAAAAGGTGGAGATCGACTACACCTTGAAAAAGAATGTGAAGAAGCCGGGAAGCGGCGGGGCGCCGGGGTATGTCATCTACTATACGAATTACAGCATGATGGCGGCGCCGGGACTGCCTTGCAGCTGTGTGTGATACACGGATCGCTGCGCTTATGCTCCCCTAATCCCCAAACACCGCGCCGGCGAAAGCCGGCGGCGCTCAGGCCGAATAATCAAACTTCCCTTCCGCTTTCTCCTCCAGGCATTTGATAAAATCAAATATGAATTCCGAATAGGGGGTGGGGATGCCCAGTTCCCGCCCCATTTTCATCAGGGCGCCGCAGAACATGTCGATCTCCGTTTTCCGCCCCGCCAGGATATCCTGCAGGGTGGAATACTTCTGGGAAGGGGTGTAGGCCCCCACCTTATTATTGGGAAGCAGTTTGATCCCCTTTGCGGCGGCGATCTTCACCACCTCGTCCCTCAGCTTATTCTCCACATCCTTCAGATACACGCTGTCGTCATAGGCACCGGCCCCCACGTCGATCACGGCCTGGGGCAGGTTTCTGGAAATGTTTAAGGCAAATTTTTCCCAGATGTCAAAGAGGATATCCTCGCTTAAATGCAGATTGATGGGGGTGTCTTTGAATAATTCCGCAATGGCGGCGATCCGCTCATCCTCCAGGGGCTTTTTCCCGGGCATTCCCAGATAGATGCCGTTGTAGCCGGAGGGGATCTCAAATTCCATGGAGTTGCCTGTCCGCGTGGAGGAAATGCGCACAAGGGAATAGATCATGTGCTCCATGCCGATGCGGCCTCCGATGATCTCCTCGGAATCAATGCCGTTCATCAGGCTGACCACCGCGGTGTGTTCCCCCACCAGGGCCTCGATATCGGGAAGGGCCGCATCCAGCGCCTGGTATTTTAAGGTCACGAACAGTACATCCGCATCCCTTGCTTCCTCCGGGGCTTTCACGTTCAGGTCATAGCGAATGCCGTTGACCATAAGGCCGTCCCGCATAAGGCGCTCCCCCCGCTCTCCTTTCGCGATGACATAAAGATTCTCTCCCAGTTTTGCGCTTAAGGAGCTGATGAGATATCCTCCCACTGCGCCTGCGCCGATGACTGCCGCTTTCTTGATGGTCATAGTGATTTCCTTTCCGCTTTGTTCCCTGCCCCGGAGTTTTCCGCTTCCCTTATTCCCGCCGGCGATTTCGGGGCAGGCATTTCTGCATGCGATCCAGCGAATGCCGTGAAGGACGGACAGGCACGTTTCACTCTGAGGCATATTGCGTGAAGATGTTTCCAAACGGTTTTCAGTGTAGCACGTTTTCTGCCGGCGGGAAAGTGCGGTTTGCAAAGGCGGGCCTGATTTTATATAATGATGTCACATGACTTGTTGCTTTTGGACCCTGACAGCATGTACAAAATTTTGGAGGTGAACATGGGTTATCAAGAGGAGTACAAAAGAAAGAAAGTGTCCGCGAAGCGCGCGGCAAAGGTCATCAAGTCCGGCGATTTCGTGGATTTCGGATGGTGCGTGACCACCCCTGAGGCAATGGATCAGGCCATCGCCGACAGGATGGAGGAACTGGATAATGTAGTGCTCAGGGGCGGCATCCTGACCAAGCCCCTGCAGATTTTTGAAAGAGAGGGGGCGGATCCCTCCCATTTCATCTGGAATTCCTGGCATATGAGCGGCTATGAGAGAAAGCTGGCCCAGAGAGGCTTCGCCTTCTATGCGCCTGTCCGCTATTCCGAGCTTCCCCGCTATTATCGCCAGAACATCGACCGGGTGGATGTGCTGATCACCCAGGTGGCCCCCATGGATGCCCATGGCTATTTCAACTTCGGCCCCTCCGCCTCCCACCTGATGGCGGCCTGCGAGAAGGCAAAGAAGATCATCGTGGAGGTGAACGAAAATGTACCCCGCTGCCTGGGCGGTTTTGAAGAGGGCATTCATATCTCCAAAGTCAACATGATCGTGGAAGGGGAGAACCCGGAGCTTGGTGTCATCCCCGCAGGGGGCGAGCCCACAGAGGTGGACAAGAAGGTGGCGGAGCTTATCGTGAAGGAGATCCCCAACGGCGCCTGCCTGCAGCTGGGCATCGGCGGTATGCCAAACACCGTGGGGCAGCTCATCGCCAAGTCCGATCTGAAGGATCTGGGCGTCCACACGGAAATGTACGTGGATGCCTTTGTGGATATCTACAACGCGGGCAAGATCACCGGGGCAAAGAAGTCCATCGACCGGTTCCGCCAGGCTTTCGCCTTCGGCGCAGGCACAAAGAAGCTCTATGACTTCGTGAACGACAATCCCCAGGTCATGAGCGCTCCCGTGGACTACACCAACGATATCGAGGTGATCCGCTCCATCGATAACTTTATTTCCATCAACAACGCCGTGAACATTGATCTCTTCGGCCAGGTCAACGCGGAATCCGCAGGCACAAAGCAGATCTCCGGCGCCGGCGGCCAGCTGGATTTCGTGATGGGCGCCCACCTTTCCAAAGGGGGCAAGAGCTTCATCTGCATGTCCTCCACCTTCAAGCAGAAGGACGGGACTCTGGCGAGCCGCATTTTGCCCACTTTGACCCCCGGCTCCATCGTGACCGACACCAGAGCCAATGTAATGAATGTGGTAACGGAATACGGCATCGTCTGCATGAAGGGCAAGAGCACCTGGGAGAGGGCGGAAGCGCTGATCTCCATCGCCCACCCGGATTTCAGGGATGAACTCATCAAAGAAGCGGAGAAGATGAACATCTGGAGAAAGAGCAATAAGAGGTGATCCTTCGGAAAGAGTCCGATAATGTGAAAGAGCCGCCCATACGGGCGGCTCTTCTGTTTATGGCAGAGCCGCCAAAAGGAATCTGCCGCTTTGCGGCCAGCGGCTCGCCAAACGAGCAGGGCGCGAGCAAGCTCTTCCCTGCTCGATTTGAATTCAGATGTTACGTCTGCAGCCGTTCTAAAGCTTACGTCTGCTGCGCCTCCGGCCGGCCTGAGATCTCAGTCTGTACGCTCCGCTTTCATGGCCGTCTTCCGGTCATACATCGCTTTGTCGGCCCGTTTGAACACATCCTCCACCGAGCCGTCCAGACCCTGATCGTACAGGGCATAGCCGATGGCCGCGGAGATCCTTTCCCAGGGCTCAAGAGTGGAATCCTGCTGCAGCTCCTCCAGACTGCCGTTGAAGCGGGACATCAGATGCTCCACATTCTGGAGATCCTGGTTTTTTAAGATCACCACAAATTCGTCTCCTCCCACCCGGAAGACCGGGGAATGCTTAAAGACCAGGCAGACCAGGGCGCAGAGATTCTTGATGGAAACATTGCCCTTTTCATGGCCGTAGGTATCGTTGGTCCGCTTTAGGAAGTTTAAGTCCACCATGGCAAGGCCGAAGTCCCGAAGACCGCCCTGCAGCTACTCCTCAAGCTTTTCTACCTCCAGATCATAGGCTGTCTTGTTCCGGACTCCCGTCAGGGCATCCTTCACCGCCAGTGCCTGCATGGTGCTGGCCTTTTCCTCTGTTTCCTTCAGGGTAGCCTTCGTGCTGATCAGGGAGGTGATGTTGGAGTTCATGTCCGCCTCCATCTGCTTCATGGAGGAGAGCAGCTGTGAGATCTCGTCATGGTTGCTGATCTCCAGCTTTTCAAAGGCGTGGTGTATCACATCCGTGTTTTCCGAGCAGTAATTTTTGGCGGTGTCCGAAAGCATCATGATGGGCCGGATCACGGTCCCCCCCACATACCACAGGGCGAAGAGCAGCAGGAGGAGAGTGGCCCCCGCCATGATCAGGGAGACTGTGATCACATAGCTGCGCTCCTTTTCCTTGATCTCGTTCATGGAGATATCCACGCAGAGATGGCAGACCAGCTCACCGTCAGCGAAAATAGGGTAGGAGGAGGTCACGAGCCAGCCGTACACCTCCTCATTGGTTATCGTGGCGGGAACAAAGGAATCCTCCTTGTCCGGCCATATGCCGTCCTCAAAGGAATCCACCACCCCGGGAGGACAGGGCTCCTCAAAATCCCCGTCCACGATATAGATCGCGTGCTTCACATCCGTGTTGTAGCGCAACAGATAGATGCAGTTCACCTTAAAGATTTCCTGATAGACCTGAAAATGATCCCTCAGCTTCTGAAAAAGAGGCAGCTCTTCAATGCCCTCGTAATGGGCCATATAGGCGTTCCATTCATCCGATCCCCATTCCGTGCTGGGGACCACCTTCTCCACCCCGTTGTACACCTGAAGGACTGTGTCCGTGAGCTCCTTGATCTCCATGGGATCGATGGTCACAGCCACGGCCTCCGGGATCTGCTCCGCCTTGTCCTTGTATTCCTTGTCGATGATGTCCGTGGCGATCCTGGTCACCGAAACGATGGAGATCAGGCCGATCAGGAAGCAGACAAGGATGACACCGATGGACAGCTTTACATTCAAGGAAATGAAACGTTCCTTTTTCATAGAAATCTCCGCACTACTTTGCCGCGCTGGTGCCCACCAGGCTTTTCACCTCTTCCCCGGGTTTCGCATTCTTCATATTCAGGATCTCTTCCCATTTTTCTTCCACCACCGGGATGCCAAGAGCCCTGTTTTCTTCCATGTTCTTTGTCTCCCGCTCCCCGGGATACCGCAGCCTTGTATCCTCATCCATGGGTTCCGAGGCCTTGATGTATTCCACGATCTCTTCGATCATCGCATCATTTTCGGAAGCGGCGCTCTGGCCTCCCATGGTGGGGTCGATGGCGATGAGGATCTGGGAAAGACCCACCTCGTCCCCGATCTC
>CAMNLO010000016.1 GCA_946543095.1 uncultured bacterium | reverse complement strand
CATTGTAGCATATTCAGTGGAAATATGCCATAATGTTTCTCATAAACGACGGATTTTCAATGCTTTGGCCTGTGCAGACGGGCATGCGGGAGTTATTTTGCCGGAAGCTGTTTCATTTTGACACTATCATAGAGCCCATGGGTAAAAATAGATAAATAATTCTTTTACAAAGGCTGAAAAAATGGTATAATTCTCATGATAGTGCTTGTTTGATGTTTTCATCGGAAAGGAGCATCGTATGCTTGCAACCCTGATCCCTTTGTTTGATTCATCAATGGGAGTAGGAGGATACTCGATTTTCGCCCAGACACAAAACTTCCTGCTGCGTCCCAGCTTCCTCGGAGCCGGCAGCCTGGACGGCGCCGCCACGGTCATCGGTCTCGATATCATCGAGAGCATGGGGATGGAAACCCTGGTGGGTGACAGGGATGTGTTTGTAGAGGTTAATAATATCTCCATTTTCAGCGATATCGCCTCTGAGTGCGAGGCCCCTCATGACAAGGTGGTTTTGATGATCGACCAGACGGTGACGCCGGAAACAAATTATGTTAACCGCCTAAAGGAGCTGAAGGGAGAAGGCTTCAAGCTGGCGATCCGCAAGCTCACGGTCCCTCAGTTTGAGCAGTACCGCGAGATCCTGCTGCTGATGGATTACATCCTGCTGAACCACAAGAAGATCGATATCAGCAAAGCCAGGATCTATTTCAGCAATGTGTATCCGAACATCAAGCTGGTGGCTGTGAACGTGGATTCCCAGGAAGACTACGATACCCTTTGCGAGCACGGCGGCTATGACCTCTACGAAGGCGAATTCTTCCGCCTGCCGGTGCATAACGGGGCGAAGGAAGTGGCCCCCTTAAAGGTAAATTACATCGAGCTGCTGAATATCGTAAACGACCCGGATTTCGACCTGGACAAGGCGGCGGACATCATCGGAAGGGATACGGCCCTGGTCATCTCCCTTCTGGAAATGGTAAACAGGATGACCGTAAACTCCGGGATCTCCTCCGTGCGCCACGCAGCGGCAATGCTGGGGCAGCGGGAATTAAAGAGATGGATCAACACCGCCGTCACAAAAGAGCTCTGCGCCGACAGACCCAGCGAGATCACCCGTCTTTCCCTGTTGCGGGCGAAGTTTGCGGAGAATCTGGCCCCCTGCTTCCAGATGGCGGGCCTTTCCTCCGAGCTGTTCTTAATGGGCCTGTTCTCCGTTCTGGATATCATTCTGGATAAGCCCATGGCGGAAGCCCTGGAGTTGGTGAAGGTCTCTAAAATGATCAGCGACGCGCTGATTTCCGGCAAGGGAAATCTGGCGCCGGTGTATGAATTCATTCTGGAATATGAGGATGCTTCCTGGCAGGAGGTTTCCCGCCAGATGGTGCTCTTAAACATCGAAATGGATGATGTGTACGACGCCTACGTGAAGTCCCTGCAGTGGTACAGGGATCTGTTCAAATAAGAAATCTGTTGCGGATGATGTCAGGCGCTCGCCGTTGGAAAGCGGCGGGCGCCTCTTTCGTTATAAACGCCGAATGATCGTAAAGACCGTATCCTGGTATCACGATTTCCACTGCATTCAGGGGGAATGTCCCGTAACCTGCTGCTTTGGCTGGGGGATCCCTCTGGACGATGAGATCTGTGAGACCTATCACAACATGAAGGGCCTGAAGGGCTTTCTCATCCGTTCCCGTATCCGGGGAGGGAAGCTGAAGAGCTTTCGGCTGAGCCTGGGGAAATGTCCTTTTCAGGACAGGGAGGCCCTCTGCGGCCTCCAGAGGAAGCTTGGGGAGAAGTATATGCCCAGGGTCTGCAGGGAGTATCCCAGACAGTGCATCAATCTGGGAGGCTTTGCCGTCAGGACCCTGGATGCAGGCTGCCCGGAGGCCGTCAGGCTTCTTTTGACCGCAGAGGACCCCCTTGGATTTACGGACTCCGAAGAGAAGATCGAAAGCAGGCGCTATGGAAACAATGAGGAGCCGGAATTCCTTGCCTCTCTGGAAAAGCTGCTTCCCCGGCTGCTTTCGCTGCTTCGGGAGGATTCGGGGATCCGGGGCCTGAACCACAGCTTCAACAGTCTTCTGCAATACGCTGAGAAAGCCCAGGAGGCCTGTATCCGGGGAGAGAAGCTGCCGGAGGCTTCATTCTGCGAAGAAGACAGGTTTCCTTTGTTTCCCTTTTCCATAATGCTTTTCAATGAGCTGTATTCCACCTCTTTGTTTGAGGAACGGCTAAGCATCCTTGCCCCGAAGCTCTATCGCCCCTTAAAGCGCTATTACAGGGTCTTTGACCGCCTGACGGAGATCAAAGGGCAGGAGCTTCTGGACAGCTGGATCAGCCGCTATTTTGAGGAGGATCCCGGGAGGATCCGGAAATACTCCGTTATAGCCGGCTATTTTCTGCAGCTGGACTTTTATGACATCTATGAGGACTACAGCTTCTTTACCCATATCATCCAGGCGGTGCTCCACGCGAATATGATCCTGATGCTGGATCTTACGGTATACAATGCGGAGGGGGAGCTGCCCTTAAGCAGGCAGTGCGAGCTCCTGGCCGCCTACACCCGCAGGGCCCACCACAATGATGAGGTGGCAAAGGAGCTGTTCCGGAGGATCATGGACCGGTACGGCTGAGGAGGTATCGTTTGAAAGAAAACATAAATCGCACGTTTGACATCGGCAGCATATCGCGCTTCGCGTGATTCGAGGTTTGCCTCGGAATTGGAGGAAGATGAAATGAAAAAAAATCTTGTTCTGGATATCGGCAATGTGCTCATGAGCTATCGCTGGAAGGATATGTTCATGGATTTCGGGCTGAGCGAGGAGGATGCCCTCAGGGTGGGAGGCCTTTGCTTTGACGATCCCCTCTGGAATGAAATGGACCGGGGCAGGATCCTGGAGCGGGAGGTCATGGAGATCATGTGCAGCCGCTATCCCGGGGACGCCGAGGCCTTCCGTCATTTCTTCACCCATGCGGAGCTGATGGTGGTGGAACGGCCCAGGGTCTGGGAAATGGTGAGAAACCTGAAAGACGCTGGTTTTGCCGTTTATCTGCTCTCCAACTATTCCGAGAATTTCTTTTATAAGCAGATCTGGGCCACGGGCCTGCTCCCTTATGTGGACGGAGCCGTCATCAGCTATCAGGTCCATTGCCTGAAGCCGGAAAAGGAGATCTACAGGATCCTGTTTGACCGCTATCATCTGGACCGCAGGGAATCCATCTTCTTTGATGACAGGGCGGAAAATGTGGAAGCTGCCCGGTCTCTGGGGATGGATTCCTGCCTCGTAACGGACGAAGAGGGACTTCTTCAGTGGCTTTCGGAGCTCCTGGATGCAGGAGAGATCCGGAATCCCTATGACTGGACATCCGGTCATAATTGAGATATTATTACGATAGTTATGTAAAAATCGGGCAAGAATGCCCTTTTAAAGGATGATCGGACATGAAGTGTAAGAATTGCGGTGCGGAGCTTTTGGATACGGACCGGTTCTGTATCAACTGCGGAACGCTCGTGGATGTAAAGATCGAGAACTGTCCCTTCTGCGGGGAAAAGCTGAGAGAGGGGGAAAAATTCTGCCATCGCTGCGGCGCGGAGATCCCCGTTCCGGGGGAGACCCCCAAGAGCCCTCAGCCTGGGACGTACCCCAACGCATTGAGCACAATGGAGATCGGCGCCCTGACGGATGCCGTCATCGCGGCGGCCCAGCGGGAGATCGTAAATGATGAAAAGAAGCCGGAAAGCGTAAGAAAAGAGCCGGAGAAAAGAGCGCCCCTTTTTGACACGGGAGTCCCCTATGAAGAGGAGGCCTACGGGCAGGAGCCTTATGAACGGGATCCTTATGAGCAGGAGCTATACGAACAGGAGTCGGAAGCCTATGAGGAGGAGCCCCGGATCCCCGCAAGGATGAAGGAGCAGAGGCCTCAGGGAGCAAGACAGAAGAACGCAAGGCCCCAGGCAGCGCCTGCCAGAGCGCAAAGAAGAGAGCCCCAGAGAAGAGATGCCCAGCGCAGAAAGAGCGGGGCCGCCTATCAGCAGGAGCCGGATTCCACGGAGAATGCGCTGAATATCGCCATTATCGCGGGAGGCATCCTGATCCTGGTGGTCCTTTCGGCAGTGCTCTTCGTCTATGCCAGGAACGAGGAGCTGATCCCCCGCAGTGGGCCGAAGCAGGAGATGGAAGAAGAGAAAGAGGAAAAAAAGAAGGATAAGAAGGAAGACACGGAGGAGTCTGACGGGGATGCCGGCTCCATGGAGGAAGAAGCCTCCGGTGAGGGCGGCATGGTCCGCGTGACCGCAGGCAGCCTGAATATCCGGGACGGCGCCTCCACGGCAGGGACCCAGGTCATCGGCAAGGCGAAAAAGGGCGAAGAGTATCCCTATCTGAAGAAGCAGGGGGAGTGGTACTATATTGACGCCGGAGGCGATGTGAAGGGCTATGTGCACCGGGACTATGTGGAGGAAGTGAATTAGCCTGTCATGGAAGAGGATCGGATCGTCGGGCATTATTGCTATGCCTCCAAAGAAGATGCTGCCGAGGCTGCCAAGGAAGAAAAACAGGCCGCCTATCTGGACGCACACATCGATCTTTCCCAGACGGAAAATGTGCGGAGGATCTATGACAAGGCTCTTGCAGACCGTATTTTCCGTACCCCTCCGGGGCTTCAGTTTTTAAGCAGGCTGAGAGCCTCCCTGATGGCTTCCGGAGCGGAGGATGTGCCCCCGGTGCAGCTCTATGTCCGTTTTACCGAGGTGTTCCGGGAACGGACCGAGACCGCAAGGGAGCGGGTCAGGAGGGAAGAGAAGAGAAACCGCGTCATTGACAACCACAGGATCTCCGTTCTCCTGAACCTGATCCTTCTGGCAGTGGTGGGGATCCTGTTTTATCTTACCATGTCCTCCCCAAACCCCAATATCTTAAACTACGAGCAGGCACTGGTAAACAAATACGCCTCCTGGGAGGAGGAGCTGACGCAGAGGGAGCAGGAAGTCAAAAAGGCGGAGAAGGAGCTGGGGATCCGTTAGAATGGGCTTAAAGATACTTGTGGCGGATGATGAGGAAAGGATCCGGAGACTTGTCCGCGACTTTTTGAAAAAAGAAGGCTATGAGGTGCTGGAGGCGGGAGACGGAGAGGAGGCCATCAACGCCTTTTACGAGATTCCCGATATCTCGCTGTTCATTCTGGATGTGATGATGCCGAAAATGGACGGGCTTCAGGTGCTTCGGGAGATCCGGGACAGCGCGGACCGCGCCGCTGTGCCCGTGATTCTTCTGACTGCCAGGACCTCCGAGCAGGATCAGCTGGCGGGCTTTGACGCCGGGGCGGATGAATATGTGGAAAAGCCCTTCCGGCCCAGGGTCCTGGTGGCCAGGGTCAATGCGATCTTAAGACGCAGCAGGCCCCAGGAGGAAGAGAAGCTTTCCTTCGGGGAGATCCTTCTGGATCCTGTGGCAAGAGAGGTGTCTGTGGGGGGAGAGCGGATCGAGCTTTCCTTCAAGGAATTTGAACTGCTGCGGTTTTTTATGGAGCATCCGGGCATCGCCCTCTCAAGGGAAAAGATCCTGCAGGCAGTCTGGGATTATGATTATTTCGGAGATGAGCGCACAGTGGACACCCATGTGAAAAAGCTTCGCAGCAAGCTGGGGGACGCCGGCGAGCACATCAGGACCATCTGGGGCCTGGGGTACAAACTGGAAAAACAGTGAGCCCTCCCCATATTTTGTAAATTGAAAGGAAACCCTTGGTTAAACTGATCGGCACGGAAACCATGCTGCATATTTCCTTCAGTCTTGCAGCATTTATATTCAGTGTAGTGCTCTATATCCTGATCCGCGTCCTGGGTACGGGGCAGGTGCATAAGAACCTGCAGTTCCGCACCCTGACCATCACCATCGTATTCGGGAATCTGATCAGCATACTGGACAATATTTTCCGGGACTCAGGACAGTTTCCCGTGGCGCCGGAGATCAAGCTTCTGCTGCTTCTGCTGGTCTTTCAGGCGAATATCCTGCTGACCTATTACATGTCGCTTTACATGGAGGGCTTTTTTGACGAGTATCCCCTGAGGCATGTTTTTCTCACCATAAACACCGGCCTGGCTGTTTCCAGTGTAGTCTTTACGACTCTGGTCTTTACACTCCAGCTGCTCAGGAATCAGGGGGAAGACATCATCACCTCAGTCCCCATGTGGGTCAGGGTCATGCTGGGCTATGTATACGAGCTGTATTACCTGTTCTACACCATCATGCTGTTCATTATCCTGGGAAGGAAGCTGAGCGCCAGAGCCATGTCCACGGCAGTGGCAGCCTTTTCCGTGGCCATCGGCGGCGTCATGCTGGAGCTGACCAACACCTTCCAGATCGGCAGCGGGATCCTGTTTAATTATTTCGGGGCAGTCATCGCGCTGTACATTTTTTACATCGGAGTGGAGACCCCTGACTACCAGAATCTTTTGAAGACCCTTTCGGATCTGGACAAGGCCAAACAGGCGGCGGATATCGCAAACCGCTCCAAGTCGGACTTTCTGGCGAATATGTCCCATGAGATCCGCACCCCCATCAATGCGGTGCTGGGGATGAACGAGATGATCTTAAGGGAGGCGGAAAACGAGGCGATCCTTTCCTACTCCGAAAGCATCCGGGATGCCGGGGGGACGCTCCTTGGCCTGATCAATGACATTCTGGATTTTTCCAAGATCGAAGCCGGAAAGATCGAGATATTGCCCGTGGAATATGATCTGGCGGAGTTTATCAACTCTTTGGTCAACATGATCCATCCCAGGGCAGATGCAAAAGGACTCCTGCTGATCCCGGAATTCGATCCCCTGCTGCCCGGCCGCCTCTATGGAGACGAGGTCCGCATCAAGCAGATCATCATGAACATTCTGACCAACGCCGTGAAGTATACGGAGCGGGGCAGTGTGACCTTCAGCATCAGCAGCGAAAGGCTTCCCTCTGAGCAAGATCAGGTCATCCTGAATGTTTCCGTCAGGGACACCGGCATCGGCATCCGTAAGGAGGATATCCCGAAGCTCTTTGTGGAATTTGAGCGGATCGATGAAAAGCGAAACCGCAGCATAGAGGGAACGGGCCTTGGCATGAGCATTACCAGAAGCCTCCTGCAGCTCATGGGCGCCTCCCTTCAGGTGGACAGCATTTACGGCGCAGGGTCCACCTTCTCCTTTGCCCTGCGGCAGAAGGTGGTGAGCTGGGAGCCTCTTGGGGATTACAGGGATGCCTACAGCGAGCATATCAGCCGCAGGAAAGAGGATCACGGACGCTTCACGGCACCGGAGGCGAGGGTGCTGGTGGTGGACGACAACACCATGAACCTGAAGGTGTTCAAGAGCCTCATCAAGCGCACGAAGGTCCGGGTGGACGCCGCGGGCAGCGGGGACGAGGGGCTTGCCTTCGCAGCAAAGCAGCGCTACGATATGATCTTTTTGGATCATATGATGCCGAAAAAGGACGGTATTGAGACCCTGAAGGAATTGCAGAGCGATCCCACGGGGATTAATGCCAAGACCCCCGTGATCTGCCTTACGGCCAACGCGATCTCCGGGGCCAGGGAGCAATATCTGAAAGCCGGGTTTGAGGATTATCTCGCAAAACCCATCGACACGAAGGAACTGGAAAAGCAGCTGCTGCAGTATCTGCCGAAGGAAAAGATCATGGATTGGGCAGAGGAAGAGGAGCAGCAGGAAGACCGTCATGAGGTGCAGGCGGCGGATCTTGCTTCCTTAAAGGATTACGGGGTGAATGTGGAGGCGGGCCTGGAAAACTGTCAGGGGGAGGAGATCTTCCGGCAGGTCCTGAAGGTCTTCCTGGATACCGCTGACGAAAACACACAGGAGCTGGAAAGGCTGCTGCGGGAGTCGGATCTGGAGGGATACACGACTTTGGTCCATTCGCTCAAAAGCTCCGCCAGGACCATCGGCGCCATGGAGCTGGGAGAAAAGGCTCTGATGCTGGAAAAAGCGGGAAGAAACGGGGACATGGCATATATTAACGCCCACCATGGGGATTTTCTGAAGGATTATCAGGCGCTGAAGGCTCCGCTTAAGGCCATATCGGGCTGAGCGCCCCTGGATCGGGGAAAGGCTTCCGGAGCTGTTTAAGAAATGAGGAGTATTTATGGAAAAAGAACCGGTCATATTGGTTGTGGATGACGAAGAACAGGACAGACGCTGGGTTCACGAAGCCCTGGAGGGGCAGTACACCCTGATCGATGCTCCCGGTGGAAAAGCCGCCTTATCGGAGCTGAACTTAAGGGGGAATATCAGTGCCATCATCCTGGATCTGGTAATGCCCGGCATGGATGGTTTTGACGTCCTGAGCGAGCTGGCAAAGAGCCCGGAGCACGCAGACGTGCCCGTGTTCGTTCTCACAGGCCAGAAGGAGGACATTTTCGAAGCCAATGCGCTGAAGCTGGGAGCCATGGATTACGCCGCCAAGGGGATCCGGAAGGATGTGTTCCGTTTACGGCTTGCCAATCTCTTAAAACGGAAGGCTTCCATGCCGGGACCCGTGCAGGAGTCCTATGATGATCTCACAGGCCTCTTCAAACGCAATCCTTTCTATCGGCTTGTGGAGGAGCGCCTGAAGGCGGGAGAAGGGGAATACGACCTTCTGGCCATGGATGTTTCCCATTTCAGCCTGATCAATGTCCAGCACGGAACGAAGGAGGCGGACCAGCTCCTGTCCTGGATCGCGGAGGCGGTGCGGAAGGAGTTCGGCAAGGATCTGGTCCTGGGCTGCAGGCTCTATGCAGACCGGTTCATTTTCCTGATGAAAAAGAAGGTCTATGAGTCGAAGCTGGTGCGGTTTTCGGAGCGGGTGCTCTCTTCCTATCCTCTGGAAACGGACATCCGGGTCAAGTTCGGCATCTATGAGATCACGGATCCTGCCCAGGATGTGGGAAAGATGTGCGAATGCGCCTACTCCGCCGTGAACATGGCAAAGGATCATTTCAATCTGGAATACGCCTTCTACAGCGAGGAGACCCATTCCCATAAGATGGGGGAGAAGCATCTCACCGACAATATGCGCAAGGCTCTGAATGAGGAGCAGTTCCAGATCTATCTGCAGCCGAAATTCGATATCGACAGGGAACAGATCATCGGGGCGGAGAGCCTTGTGAGATGGGTCCATCCGGAGCGGGGCATCATCTCCCCCGAAGAGTTCATTCCCTTATTCGAGCGCAACGGATTTGTCAGCGAGCTGGACACCTATGTCTGGAACAAGACGGCAGAGCTGATCGCGGACTGGAAGAAGAGCGGAAGGCCCGTGGTGCCGGTGTCCGTGAACGTGTCCAGAAGCGACATCTACTCCATGGATATCCTGAAGGTGATCCCGGAGATCGTGGAGGAGCACAGGATCGCTCCTGAGCTGCTGCATCTTGAGATCACGGAGACGGCCTACGTGGACAGCCCGGCGAAGCTGGCAGAGGTCACGGACGTGCTGCGCAAATCCGGGTTTATCATTGAAATGGACGATTTCGGCAGCGGCTATTCCTCATTGAGCATGCTGGGAAAGCTGTCTTTGGATATCTTAAAGATCGACCGGTTTTTCATCCGTTCCCTGGAGCAGGATGCCAATGCGAGGCTGATCCTGGAATACATCATCGGACTGGCAAAATGGATGAATCTTTCCGTCATCGCGGAAGGCGTGGAGGGGCTGGAGGAGCTGAACACCTTAAAGCGCATGGAATGCCATTATGTCCAGGGCTTTTACTATTCGCCGCCGGTTCCCATAGACCAGTTCAACAAGCTGGTGGACAAGGTGGGGACCTGCGTCATGACGGAGATCGAGGAGAAGAAGCGTCAGAAGGACCTGTTGGTCCGGGATGCCTCCGAGGGGCAGCGCTCCATGCTCATCGTGGAAGACCTGGCCATGAACCGGGCGATCCTCCGGGATATCTTCAGCGGAAGCTTTGCCATTACGGAAGCCATCAACGGTATTTCCGGCCTGGAATATCTGTTAAACGGCGGCAAATGCGATATTGTCATGCTGGACATCAATATGCCCGGAATGGACGGCTTTGAGATGTTAAAACGCATGAAATCCAATTCGGATCTGGCGGATCTGCCGGTGCTCATCACCTCCCAGATCTCTCCCAAGGAGAAAAACCGTCTGATCTCATTAGGGGCCAGCGGCTTTATCGCAAAGCCCTATACAAAGGAAGCCATCGAAAAGATCGTGCACGATCTTCTGGAGGAAGCTTGAAACGTTCCTTAAGGCTGTACCTGACTTTGTCCTACATTGCTTTGCTGGCCTGCATCCTGCTTCTCTGCGGCATCGCCAATAACCTGTTTCTGGAGATGTATTACAGGGGACAGAAGGAAAAATCCCTGGTGGCGGCCTATGAGCTGCTGCAGCAGGGCTTTTCCTCCGGGGCTCCCGTGGACTTAAGCTTTCTCTCCGCCCGTTACGATCTGGGGATCATCGTGCTGGATCCGTCCTCTGCCACAGTCAGTCTCTCCGGCTCGGAGGAGAGCTTAAAGCGCAGGCTCCTGGACATCCTGTTTGCAGGCAGCACCGGGGCTCCCATGCAGAGAGATATACTGGAAAGCAACGAACACTATGCCCTGTGGATCGCAAAGGATGGCCGCACCGGGACGGACTACATGGAGATCTGGGGCACGCTGTTAAGCGGTGAGACCTTCCTGATGCAGTCTCCTCTTGAGAGCATGCGGGAATCCGCGGCTGTGGCGAACCGTTTTCTGCTGTACATCGGCCTCTTCGGCATGATCGCCGGCGGATTGCTGGTCTGGATCCTGTCAGGCCCTCTGGAAAAGACCCTGATCAGTCTGCAGGCCAAAAATGAGGCACTGCAGCTGGATCTGGCCAGGCAGAAGAAGCTGGACGAAATGCGCAACGAATTCATTGCCAACGCTTCCCATGAACTGAAAACTCCCCTTGCCATCATCCAGGGCTACGCGGAAGGCCTAACGGACGGGGCCTGCGAAGATGAGGAAATGTGCAGGGAGTATGCGGGCATCATCGCGGATGAAGCCGCCAAAATGGACTGGCTGGTGAAAAGCCTTCTGACCTTGAACGAACTGGAACAGGGGGAGGAATATCACGAGGAGCGTTTTGACCTGGCGGCCCTGATCCGGGACTACCTGAATTCCGTGCAGGTCCTGATCCGGGAGGCTCAGGCGGAGGTCATTTTTGATACAGCGGAAAACGATGAGGTCATGGTCTTGGGGGATCCGGACAAGCTGGGACAGGTGTTTGCCAATTATTTCACCAATGCCCTCCATCACCTTTCTGGAGAGAGAAAGATCCGGATCGGCTTAAGGAGTGAAGGAAAACAGGCGGTCGTAAGCGTGTTCAACACCGGGGAGCCCATCCCGGAGGAGGCCCTGCCCCATATTTGGGAGAAATTCTATAAAGCGGACAAGGCCAGGACCAGAGCCTACGGCGGCAACGGCATCGGCCTCTCCATCGTCAAGGCCATCCTGGACGGCATGGGGGGCAGCTATGGCGTGGAAAACAAGAAAAACGGGGTAGAGTTCTTCTTTATTATAGGAAAGGAAACCGGGCTTTCATGAAAGGATTCATCAGGATCATTGCCATTGTATTATCGGCGCTTATGCTCTCCTCCTGCGGCGCATACTTTTACGATCTGACGGAGGAGGAAACGGAGCTTATCACGGAATACGCCGTGGACGTGATCGTGCGCCACGGAAAGGGAACGGATTTCCGGCTGGTCACCAATGCGGAGGAACAGCTGGCAAAGAAGAGAGAACGGGACGCCGCCGTGGAGGAAATGAAGGCGAAGATGCGGGCGGAAGAGGAGGAAGCACAGGCAGAAGAGGAAGGCGGCGAGAGCTCTGAAAGCGGCGGGGGAGGCGCGCCGGAAGCACCCTCCATGCCGGAGGTGTCCTCTGTGGACGAACTGCTTGGCCTGTCGGATGTTTCCATCAACTGGATGGGCTATGATGTGATGGATTCTTACGGGGAGAGCGGCGGCTTTTCCATGGATGCGGACCCCGGCCACAAGCTTCTTGTCCTAAGCTTTTACACGGAGAACTTAACGGGAGGAGATGTCTTTGTGGATATCCTTTCCCTGAAACCCCTGTTCCGCATAGGGATCAACGGGGAAGCTCCGAAGGTGGCCAACACCACCGCGCTCTTAAACGACCTTGCTTATTTCCAGGGACCTCTCTCCCCCGGGGCGGGGCAGGAGCTGGTGCTGATCCGTGAGATCTCTGAGGAGGAAGCTTCGGGCATCGCCTCTGTATCCCTGACGGGTGAGGTGTACGGCACGGAGTATTCCCTGGGAAGCAGATGAGGAAACCGGCCATTAGACTTTCCGAAAAATAAAATGAAAAAGTGCTTGACAATGTATTCATGGGGTGTTATTCTGTAGAGCGTCGCACGCAGAACGGTAGCGACGGGAACCTTGACAACTGAACAGCAGCAGGACCCTGAAGTAAGCAGAACTTTAGGGGACAAAAGAGTAGGAAGAGATTCCTACAGTACAAACGTGTACACAAATAAGAATTAGCCAGATTTTCGAATCTGCAGTCAATTCAAACTTAACGTTTTGCTGGAAAGCAAAGCGAAACTTTATTTGAGAGTTTGATCCTGGCTCAGGATGAACGCTGGCGGCGTGCCTAACAC
>CAMNLO010000015.1 GCA_946543095.1 uncultured bacterium | reverse complement strand
GGATACGTCAATGTAAACAAGCCGGAACTGAAGTTCCGGGAATTCGATCTCTATCAGACCTATTACTGCGGCCTGTGCGACAGCCTGCGCAAACATTACGGCCTGTCCGGCCAGCTGTCCTTAACCTATGATATGACCTTTCTGATTCTTCTGCTCACAGGCCTTTACGAGCCGGAGAACAAGGAGGGTTATATCCGCTGTCTGACCCATCCCCTTCACCGCCACTATACGAACCAGAATCTCTACACGGACTACGGAGCCGCAATGAATGTGCTCCTGACCTATTACCAGTGCCTGGATGACTGGAAGGATGAGAAAAACGGGGCGAAGCTTCTCTATTCGAAGGCCTTAAGGAAAAAGGCGGAAACAATCGGGGAGCGCTATCCCAGGCAGCAGGATGCGGTGGTCAAGAATCTGGATGCCCTTTCCGCCTATGAAAAGGCGGAGACCAGGGAGGGGGATACGCCCAGGGAGCTCATGGACATCAGCTCCGGGTATTTCGGAGCGCTGATGAGCGAGCTCTTTGTGTACGAGGAAGACCGCTGGTCCGACCCCCTCAGAAGGGTCGGCTTTTATCTCGGGAAATTCATCTTCTTAAGCGATGCCTACGAGGATCTGGAAAAGGATGAAAAAAAGGGTCTGTTCAATCCCCTTGCCGGCCTGAAGGAGAAGGAGGATTTTGACGATTTTACGGCAGGGTGCCTCACCATGATGATGGCGGAATGCACCAGAGCTTTTGAATATCTTCCCATCGTCATGGGAGTGGAGCTGTTAAGAAATATCCTCTATTCCGGCGTCTGGTCCCGGTTCGAGTGGGCAAAGGCAAAGAGGAAGGCAAGGAAAGAAAAGGAGAAGGGCCATGGATCCGTATAAAGTCCTGGGGGTCAGTCCCTCTGCCAGCGAGGAGGAGATCAGGAAGGCGTACAGGGCCCTGTCCCGGAAATATCATCCCGATGCCAATCTGAATAATCCCAACAGGGAAGCGGCGGAGGAAAAGTTCAAGCAGGTCCAGCAGGCCTATGAGCTGATCCAGAAGCAGCGGGAGACCGGCAGCACCGGAGGCTATGGCAGCACCGGAAGCTACGGCGGCTATCGGGGCTTTTCCGGCACGGGCTTCGACGATTTCTGGGAGGCCTTCGGCGCCTACACCAATGCGGGAAGAAGCCAGGGCACCACGGATGAGCGCACCGTCCATTTAAACGCCGCGGAAAACTATATCCGCAGCCGCCACTACCGGGAAGCCCTGAACGTTCTCTCCGGCATCGCCGACAGAAACGCCCGCTGGTATTATCTCTCCGCCCTGGCAAATGCGGGCATCGGCAATAATATGGTGGCCTTGGAGCACGCCAGGACAGCCCTTTCCATGGAGCCCGGGAATGTGACCTATGAAAATCTGGTGCGTACCCTCCAGTACGGCGGCTATCGGTATGAGAGCCGCAGGGCGCCCTACGGGAATGTGTCCGTTATGGGCAGCTCCTGGTGCCTTCGGATGTGCCTCTTAAACCTGGCCTGCAACATGCTCTGCTGCGGCAATACCTGCTGCTGCGGAGGCCCCAGGCTCTATAATCCGTACCACTATTACCAGCAGCCCTCCGGGCAGCAGACTCCCGGCGGTGATATTCCGTTTTAACAAGAGGATTGCAATGGATGAGACCGTAAAGCTGTATGACCTTGACGCCTATCAGGAGCAGTTTCAGGGAAGGGTGCTTTCCTGCGAGGAAACCCTCCTGGGAAAGCAAAAGGCCTGTGCCGTGATACTGGACCGGACTCTGTTTTTTCCCGAGGAGGGAGGACAGAGCGCGGATTCGGGGGCTTTGGACGGCATTCCCGTATTGGATGTGCATATCAAAAACAATGTGATCACCCATTATCTGGCCTCCCCCATAGAGGTGGGGAAAAGTGTGGAGGGAAGCATTGATTTTGAGGAACGCTTTTCCAAAATGCAGCAGCATACGGGGGAGCATATCTTTTCCGGTCTTGCCCTTTCCCATTTTGGTTTACATAATGTTGGATTCCGGTTAAGCTCCCAGGAGACCACCATGGATTATGACGGGGAGCTGACCCGTGAACAGGTCCGGTTTCTGGAGCTGGAGGCAAACCGCGCCATCTGGAGGAATCTCACGGTGAAGGCGGAATACCCAGCGCCTGAAGTCCTTGAGAGTCTTGACTACCGCAGCAAGAGGGAAATTCAAGGAGCTGTGAGGATCGTTTCCATAGAGGACGTGGATGTCTGCGCCTGCTGCGCCCCTCATGTCAGAAACACCGGGGAGATCGGTCTTTTAAAGGTCCTGTCTCACGAACGATACAAGGGAGGGATAAGACTCCATATCGTCTGCGGAAAGCGGGCCCTTCTGGACTACGAAAAGAAACTGGAGAACTGCCTGCAGATCTCAGCGCTTCTTTCCGCAAAGCCGGATGAAACGGCGGAGGCAGTAAAAAAGCAGGGGCTTTTGCTGGAGAAGGAGAAACAGGAGCGGGTCCTTTCAGAGCGGCGCTATGTGGGGATGCGCGCAGAGCAGATCAAAGGAGGAGAAGGGAATCTGATCCTGTTTGAGGAGGAGCTCTCCCCCGTATCCCAAAGGGAGCTGGCAAACGCTCTGACGAAAAAGACCTCCGGCTTTGTTTTAGTGCTTTGCGGCAATGCGGCAAAGGGCTGCCGTTATATCTTAAGCGCAGCGAACAGGGATGTGAGGCCGCTCAACAAGGAGCTGCAGCAGGCTTTCGGCGCCAGAGGCGGAGGCTCCTTCGAAATGACCCAGGGAATGCTGACAGCGGACAAAGCAAAGCTTGAGGAGTGGTTCATCAGCCGGTAATGCAGGAGACGTCAGGGAAGAGAACCGGATTTTCCTATCCCGTCAGGGAAGCCATCACCCTGATCTTTACGGTGGTGAGCGTTTTCAGCATGGTCTTTTTGGGGCTGGGGATCTACGAGCGGTCCCTTTCCCGTATGGAGACCATGACGATCCAGGACCGGGAGGTGCTTCTGGAGGAGACGGCCCTGGATCTGGAAAACTATCTGCGGAATATGCGCCGGGTCTCCGACGCGCTGTATTACACGGTCATCAAGGAAATGGATTTCTCCACGGATTCCATGGACAGGGAGATGAACCTTCTCTATGAGGCCAATAAGGACTCTCTTTTGAGCATTGCCTGCTTCTCCTCCCGGGGAGAGCTTCTGTCCGCGGTGCCCTTATCCCTTGTGAAGCCCAATGCGGCAGTCAGCGAGCAGGGCTGGTTCAAGGAGGCCTTTTTCAAGACCGAAAACCTTCATTTCTCTATGCCCCATGTGCAGAATCTGTTTGAAAACCATTCCTACCGCTATGACTGGGTGATCTCCTTAAGCAGGGAGGTGGACCTGACCAGAGAAGGAAAGACCTCCATGGGTGTGCTTTTAGTGGATCTGGATTACGCCAGCATCGGCAGGATCTTTTCCAAGCTCAATTCCGACACCTCCAAGACCTATGTGTATCTGGTGAGCAGGGAAGGGGAGATCATCTACCATCCCCGGCAGAATCTGATCAATACAAAGCTGTTTTCCGAAAACAACCTGGAGGAGGCTGCCCTTCCGGACGGTTCCACCACCTTAAGCTTTCTGGGGGAAAAGCGCCTGATCACGGTAAAGACCGTCAGCTACACCGGGTGGAAGCTCATCAGTGTCGTGCCTCTTTCCGCCTTCCGGTCGGGACTTCTGGATCTGCGGCTTTTCGTGGTGCTCCTTATGACCCTGAGCATCGTCGCCGCCGCCTTTATCAACGGCATCGTATCGGGCCTGATCGCATCTCCCCTGCAGCGGCTGGAGGAATCCGTGGGAGGACTGGAGGGAGGCAATTTAAAGCCTGAGGATATTTATATCGGAGGCTCCCTGGAAACAGAGCATCTGGGCAGGACGCTTAGGAGTGCCGTCAGTGAGATCAGAAGGCTTATGGATGAGATCGTGGAAGAGCAGGAGGAGAAGCGCAAGAACGAGCTGGACGCCCTGCAAAGCCAGATCAATCCCCATTTCCTCTATAACACCCTGGATTCCATCGTCTGGATGATCGAAGGGGAAAAGAATGAAGAAGCGGTGTTCATGGTAACAAGGCTGGCATCTCTGCTCCGCATTTCCTTAAGCGGCGGAAAGACCATGATCCCCATTGCGAACGAGATCACCCATGCGAAAAACTATATGGATATCCAGAAGGTCCGGTTCAAGGACCGGTTCCGGACGGAATTTGATATCGACGAGGCCATTCTTTCCAGGATCACAGTGAAGCTGGTGCTGCAGCCCCTGCTGGAAAACGCCATCAACTACGGCACGGAGGAATACGGCGATGACGGGCTGATCCTTGTTAAGGGATATCTTCAGGGAGAGGATGTGATCCTGGAGGTCATTGACGAAGGCATGGGAATGACGGAGGAGATGGCTAAGAGTATTCTGAAGGACCGTAAACGGGTCCGCACCAGGGGCTCCGGCGTGGGCTTAAGCAATGTCCATGAGAGGATCCATCTGCGCTTCGGGGATCCCTACGGAGTGACCATCGAAAGCCGCCCGGATGAGGGCACAAAGGTACGGATCCGGATGCCGGCGGTGGAAGCCACGGAAGAAAACCTGGAGGCGCTGGAAAAAGGGAGATATGCAGCAAAGGATCAGAAATCATAAACCCCTGATACTGGGGATCATGCTCTTCACCATTCTGCTGGTGGCACTTTTGATCTATCTGCGCAGGGAAAGCAATGAGGAGAAACCGAGGATCAGGCTTTCCGTGATCCTGGAGGAGAGCGATGACGACCGCCTGGCGGGCATCAAGGCGGGGATGGAGCAGGCGGCCAAGGACAACGGCTGTATCTTAAACTACCCCCGCACGGAGCTGTTGTCCGCCACGGATGAACGGAGGCTCATGGAGGAGGAGCTTTCCCAGGGGGCCCAGGGGATCCTGCTGCAGCCCGTGTCCTCCGACGATATGTTTGAGGTTCTGGAGCAGTTTTCCGGCCGGACCCAGCTTCTATTGCTGGAGTCCGATATCTCCCAGGAGGGGGTGTATCCAGCCGTCACATCGGATGACTACTCCCTGGGGGAAAGCCTGGCAAACGAGGTCCTTGTGTATGTGAGAGGAAAGACTGCCCCCAGGGTGGTGGTGTTAGTGGGCCATGGGAGACAGCGGGCAAGACAGAGCCGCATGGCCGGGTTAAGAGAGACGCTGCAGGAAGCGGGAGCGGAGGTCTTTGTGCTGTCCGCTTCCTTAAAGGGCCTTCCCTCCCTTCTGGAGAGAGAGCTGTACGAGGAGGGTATGGATGCCCTGGTGGCTGTGGGAGATGCGGAAACGGACACCGCGGCAGCCTTTCTTTCGGAGCGGAAGGCGTCCGATCAGGCCCCGGTGGACATTCCTCCCTTTTTCGGCGTGGGGGGCTCCGCAAAGAACCTGTATTATCTGGAGCAGGGGATCATCCGGAGGCTTGTGGTGCCCAATGCCTTTATGATGGGGTATCAGGCGGTGCAGGCCCTGGCTTCCCAGGTGGAGTATAAGACCAGTTTTTCAGTGAAGCCCGAGCAGGTGGAATATCTGGTGGTGGGTTCGGAGAATCTCTATGATGAAGAAAATCAAAAGGTACTGTTTCCGATCATGCAGTAGCTTATCTCTGCTGCTGCTTTGCGTGATGCTTCTGCTTGCGGGCTGCGGCAAAAACAGGGAGCAAAAGAGCGAGGTGTTCATCGGCATGATCGTCTATGATCAGTATGACACCTTTGTGTCCAATATCGCCTCCTCCTATAAGGAGCACGCCGCCGCAAAGTCCAAGGAAACAGGGATCCCCATCAAGATCCAGGTGTTAAACGCCCAGAACAGCCAGTCCATCCAGAACGGCCAGGTACAGGAGCTCATTGCCGCGGGAGCGGATGTGCTCTGTGTGAATCTGGTGGACAGGACGGCCCCGGCGGAGATCATCGATGCTGCCATGAAGGCGAAGATCCCCATCGTGTTCTTTAACAGGGAATTGGTCAGCGAGGATCTGGAACGCTGGGAGGAGCTTTACTATGTGGGTGCCGACGCCTTTGAAAGCGGTATCATGGAGGGGGAAGAGGCTGCGGAGGATTTCCTCACCATAGAGGGGGCGGACAAAAACGCCGACGGCATCATGCAGTATGTGGTGCTGGAGGGAGAGGCCGGCCATCAGGACGCGGTGGTGCGCACGGAATACTGCGCATCCGCCATTGAGAATGCCGGGATCAACTTAAAAAAGCTTTCCTACGGCATCGCAAACTGGAACAGGGCCCAGGCCCAGGCCAAGATGCAGCAGTTTCTGGACAGCTACCCGGATCAGATCGAGGTGGTGATCTGCAATAATGACGAGATGGCCCTGGGAGCGATCGATGCCTTAAGGGAAAGGGAGATTCCCCTGGAGGACAGGCCGCTTGTATACGGCATCGACGGCACAGAGGGAGCAAGAGCCATGTTAAGATCCGGCGAGATGGCCGGGAGCGTGTATAACGACTGGGACGGACAGGCGGCGGAAATGCTGGAATTATCCTACAGACTTGCCATGGACTTAGACAACTCGGACCTGCCCCTCATCGACGGGAAATACATCAGACTGCCTTACCAAAAACTCCGGGTATCGGATCTTCCCCAGGAAACGGCTGAGTAAGCAGCCTGCTCATTCGGGCCAGAGCGCTTCCCCGTCCTTGACCTGTGAGAGAAATTCCTCCCGGAAGATCCTGCGTAAGGGGAGAAACCCATCCTCCAGCTGAAAGCGCCTGGGGTAATCAAACAGGATCACCTGCAGATCCTCCGCAAGCTTTAAGCTGACTCCGTCTTCCCTCATGGGCACCATGCCGAAGAGGGTGGAGCCGTAGGCCCGGGATCGTAAGCAGGCTTCGATATAGTCCTTTGCAAATACCTTCCATTCCTCTGTAAGCTCCTCGGGGATCTGCTCCAGAGTAAGCCCCAGCTCCTCCATGCACTGAAGGAGCTCTTTTTTTAACCGGCCCTGAAACAAAAAGCTGCCGGAGGCCTCCGCGGAGCGGATGGTGAGGAAGGCTCTGGAATACAGGTCTGTCTGTTTTCCCTTTTTGTCCGTTACAAACCGGGGAGGCCAGGTGGCGGTTTCTTTGTTTTTGTCCATGGCAGCTACCCGAAATACTGAAAAGCCAGCATCGTCAGATCATCAAACTGGGGAGCGTCTCCCACGAAGGCGTCAATGTCCCTTCGCACATTTCTTAAAAGCATATTCGGAGCATCCGATTTGTATCTGTGCAGGGATTCCTCCAGACGTTTGTTTCCGAACAGCTCCACATCGGCGCTGGTGGCTTCCACCACACCGTCCGTGTACAAAAACAGCCGGTCTCCCTTTTGCAGTTTTGTTTCGTTGGCGATATAATGAACGTCCTCGGAGACAGCGATGGGAGGCCTCTTTTTCTTCGGTTTGATGAGCTCGATGGAACCGTCCGCGTGGATGATGTAGGGGTTTTCGTGCCCCGCGTCGCACCAGGACATCAGCCCGGTCTTCAGATTCACGATGCCGATCCAGGCGGTAACGAACATGCTTTCCGCGTTGCCCTCGCAGAGCTGGGCATTGGTCAGCTCGAAGGCCAGGTCCGTTTTCCGTGTGGACTGGGCGGTGTTCTCGATGATGGTCATGGCGATGACCATAAAGAGGGCAGCAGGGACTCCCTTTCCGGAGACATCCGCGATGACTAAGGCCAGATGATCACTGTCGATAAAGAAGAAGTCGTAGAAATCGCCCCCCACCTCCTTGGCAGGATCCATGGCGGCGTAGAGGTCAAATTCGTGTCTGTCCGGATAAGCGGGAAAGATTCCCGGCAGCATGGAGGCCTGGATGTGGGTGGCCACACTCAGCTCCGCCCCGATCCGCTCCTTTTCCGCGGTGATGGCAGTGATATCCGCGATATACTGCTTCATACGCTTTGTCATGGAACCGAAGGCTTCCGCCAGAACCTGGACCTCATCCCCGGTCTCAAGCTCCCAGGAAAAATCCAGATTATCCCCCTCCGTGTTCTTGACCTTTTCCGTCAGCTCTGTTACGGGCTCCACCAGCTTACTGGAAAACCTCTCGGAGATCAGGAACGCGGCAATGCCCATCAGCAGAAAGATCAGAAGCAGGAAGAGGAAAGAGGAGGAAATAGCCTGTTTCACAAAAGCATTCAGGTTTTGGGTATTCAGGTAGAGCTCCCTGAGAAGCGCCTCGGTGGGAGCCTGCACCTCCTGTTCGGGGAGGGCGGTAAGATAGGACCAGGACACCGTTTCCATGGGGGCATAGGCCACATAGTAGCGCTCATCATTCAGGCTTACCAAAGTCACCCCGGTTTCTCCCCTGAGGGCAGCCTCAGCCAGATAGGCAAGCTCTTCGTTTTCACTGTTTCTAAGATCTGAGTCATCATCCCTGGTGGCGGCAAGCGCAGTGTCCTCCGTTCCGGAAAACAGGATCTGCCCCCGGTCATTGATGATGCAGGAAAAGCCCTTTTCACCGATGCGGAAGCTGTCCACATCGCTTCGGATGGTGTCCAGAAAAAGCCCTGCTCCCGCCACACCCTTCAACACTCCGCCGGAATAGACGGGGACGCCGCAGGAGAGAGCCTCCTTTCCCGTGTCCGCGTCGTGGATCATGCCGGTGAAGGATGGAACTCCGCTTTCCTTTGCCGCCGTATACCAGGGCCTTTGCCTGGCTTCAAAATACAGGGGTTCATTGTCCTTTGGCAGATTGTATTCCGTGACTGACTCGGCGCAGAAGAAGAGACCGCTTTCCGTAGCGAAATAATCGGCAGTCATGAACTCGTTGGAGCGGCGCACGCTCTTTAATGTGCTCCGGAGATTGCCTAACAGGGCCTCCTCCTTCTGCAGATCAGCCCCTTCCCTGTCCACCTGATCGCCATAGGCCACAAAGGAGACCAGCTCTCCCAGATTGCTTTCGTCATACTGATCCTGGGAAGCCTGTCCGTAATGCTCCGGATTGTCATAGATATCCGCCGCGGCATCCGCGATCATGATGACGGAATCCTGAAACGCTTCAAAGGTCTCGTCATAGAGTCTTGCCCGGATCTGGGAGGATTCCAGAAGAAACCGGTGGGCCTGGGTGTGCATGGCGTTTTCCGACAGCCCCTCCATCACCTCTCCGGCTTTTTTCCCGTTTTCGATCAGATCCCTCCGGGTCACAAACATCTGCACGGAAAGCAGAACAAAAATGATGACGATGACGATGCCCACCATACCGATGATGACGTTGAATACTTTTTTCTTCATAAATTTAGATTATACCCGAAACAGGGCGGTAATTGAAGTCCTTTTTCTCCGGGAATTTCTTGAAAACAAGGCTGTCTTCCGATAGAATAAAGCAAAATATATCCATGTTGCCATCGGACGTTGATTAGGCCTGATAAAGGGGCCTGGAATGGAGAACAGAATGGAAAATATCCGGATCTGCAGGATCACCAGGGAACAGGAAAATGAGGCAAAGGCGCTTCTGCCGACGGAGCTTTCGGAGGTGCTTCTGGAAGGAACGCCCATAACGGCCTTTGCGGCGTCTTTGCCGGAGGGTGCGGCAGGAGCCCTGGCGGGCTTCGCGGAGGGCTCAAGCTTTCGGATCGAATGGCTTTATGTATCGCCGGAATACAGAAGAAGAGGCCTGGGCAGCGCCCTGATGGAAGCGCTTGCGGAGCTGCTTGCGGATGAAGATCTGATCATATCGGCGGAATACACACTGACGGACGCGGACATGGAAACTCTGCGTCCGTTTTTGTTAAAGCAGGGCTTTACCCAAGAGGAAGCGGGCTATCCCCGGTATTCCCTGGGGACGGTAAAAGACTTAAAGATCAAGGCCGGCATTCCGAAGGAGGCCCTGCAGTATGAGATCCTCCCCTTTTCGGAGGTGCCGAAGGACATCCTGGTCAGCGCCGGGATCGAAGCGGAGAAACAGGATCGTCCTCTTCCGCAGGGAGGGCTCCTCTCTCAAAATGTGCTGAAGGACTACAGCTTCTGCGTTCTTCAGGATAATGAGGTAAGGGCTTACGCCACGGTGGAGCAGAAAGCGGAGGATCTGCTCCTGATCTCCTCCTTATGGTCCGGGATTTCCGATCCCCGGATCCTGATGCTGATGCTCCTTCAGGCATCGGTCCTGTTAAAGAAAGCCTATCCCGGCAGCACAAAGGTGGCCCTCCTTGCCTTAAACGAGACCTCCGAGAAACTTGCAAAAAAAGTGTTTGGATTTTTGCAGTCTGCTACGTATGTATTCAGTAAAGATGCTTAAGACGGTTTTCACATAACCCGCATTTTGTGCATACTCAGCCTGCGGCTGAGATTGTGAACGCCCCAAACAGCACGTTTGACATCAGCAGACTTGAAGTTTGCCTCGTCATCAGAGGAAGATTGGAGAACAGTATGGAATTAGCAGCAAACAAACTTGCAGGTAATTTGAATCAGCAGCCCCTGAACGTGAACGCGGACCGGCAGGAGGTTCAGCTTCAGAACAATGTCCAGGCAAATCCCGTGAACGCGGATCCGCTGCATTATGAGGGCTTTCAGGCAAAGGATCAGGAATACTACAGAAGCATTGTGAAAAAGAACATCCAGGATAATGAACGCATTGCGGGCAAAAGAGTCCGCATCGTGGATGAGGGGGAATGGACCGTGGTGGATAATCTCCCCAGCATCCCGAAGCAGAAGCTCCCTTCCGCCAGGGACACCTATAAGGCCAGAAAGGCGGAGGATGCGGCGATCAAAAGTTCAAAGAGGACCTTTAAGGACGCGGATTACTGCACCATAAGAGAGGGCGATTCCCTGACGAAATACTTCAGCAAATGGCCAAAGGACGAGAACGGTAATCCCAAAGCCCCCGTGGTGGAGGGGCATGATGCGGTGAACGATCCGGAGCTGATGAAGTATGCGGATTCCGTTTTGTCCTTCCATCTGTCCGAGGCGAAGCTGACGGATGAGTATCTCTCCGACCATATGGCGGAGATCTATGAGTATTCCAGGAAGCTGAATGAATACAATGAGCTGAAGACCCGGTATCCAAAGTTTTTCCTGGGACTGTCCGAGGCAAAACGGGCGGATCTGGAGACCAGGGCCGCCACGGCAGAGGACCTGCAAAAGCTTCTGGATCAGCATCTGAAGCTCCACGGCCTTGTGGTGGCAGACGGAGCCGTGTCCTTAAGAAAGGAGACCAGGGATAAGAAGCTCAGAAAGCCGGACAGGGAGAGGGAGGAAGCTGCCTACGAAAAGGCAAGAGTGAAATTTTTCCGGCAGGACATCCTGAAGCAGGGAGTGCTCCTGGCGAAAAAATACACGGAAAAGAAGGATGTTTTCGGCAAAGATGCGCTGATGGATCAGTTAAGGAGCCAGATCGCCTCCAATGAAGCGGCGGTGAACGCCTGCGGGGAGGAGCTGAACGGGGCGCTTGCCGAGATGGAAAAGGCCTTTGCCCTCAGGGATGAGATGATCCTGGAGATGAACAGACTGCTTGGAATGATGGCGGATGTGGAGAATCAGCCGGAGCAGGAGATCAAAGTCCGGAAGTCCATCAACAAACTGAACGGGGAGATCGCCCAGGTGAATGCCCATGCGGATCATTACCGGGAATTCATCAATATGGTTACCGGGATTTCCTCAGGCCTTTCCAAAGAGACAACCGATCTTTTCGAAGCCAGAGGCCAGTCGGAGCTGCTGCGCCTTGCCCACTTCAAAGCGGTGGGAGACTGTCTTGCGGAATCGAACGGGGTGTATGACCTGGTGCGTCTGCAGAATACCTATAACGAAAAGGCAAAAGCCCTGCAGCAGCTGAAAGAGAACAAGAAAACGCCGAAAGCCACAATAGCAGCGGCGGAGCAGGAATTAAAGGAGCTGGAGAGACAGCTGAATGTTAAACCGGCGCCGGGGAATATGGACCGGGAGAGATTTTACACAAAGTGGGCGAAGGCAAAGAAACGGTTAAAGCAGGGGGACAGATTCAAAAGCACCTATGAGGAGGAAGGCCGGAAACTGGAGCTGATCCTCGAGGAGGGAAAGACAAGAAAAGCGGAGCTGGGACTCTCAACCACTGCCGACAGGATCTCCCTTGTGATCCGTGATCCAAAGAATCTGCTGCAGATCAACAGGGGATTGATCTCCATTGCCTTCGGCAGCCAGATGAACGGCGATACCCCGGAGGAATTAAGGGCACAGATCGAGAATGAGGTCATGAGGCCGATCATCGATGAGCTGATGAAGCTGACCCCTGAGAAGCTTGAGAAACTGCAGTTTCCTGAGGATCCCGAAAAGGATCTTAATGTGGAGGATCCGGAATTCTGGAAGACTTACACGCTCATGGGGATCTCTGCAGACACAGGCTCACTGTTGGAATCCTTAAGACACTGGAATGTTTCGGTGTCGGATGAAGAGTACAGGCATCTGACCTCTTTGAAGAATGCAACGGAAGGTCTCTACGGTGTTTATCAGAAATACTTTGAAAATGCCTCAAATCCCGCCTACACGCTCACGGAAGACATGGAGCTTAACGACATTCTGGACTTGAAAAACAACTGCCTGGAGGAGTATGGCACCGGCAAATACGGCATGGTGGATGAATACCTGAAACGTTATGACGATAAGGCGAAGGGAATGGTCCTTGAAATGAAGTCATCCACCGGAAGAACAGCCTCCTTTAATGTGTATGAGTACATGCTGGAGATGCTGGGAAGAAGGATGTTTCAGCTCTCCAATGAAGAGGGAAACACAAGCATTACGGACCAGTATCAGAAGGGACAGACTGCGGCGGATCAGAATATACGCAAACAGAAGCAGAAAGAAGATCCGGAGCTTCTCTTTGAGAAAGAATAGGAAGCAATGAAGAAGTATTACCCCGATTTTGGAGACTATGAGGCCAGAATGC
>CAMNLO010000014.1 GCA_946543095.1 uncultured bacterium | reverse complement strand
CCGTGGCGGGGCCGGAGCCTGAAATAGCGCCGAAAAAGCAGGCCACCACCACGCAGACGATGGCCATGCCGCCGCGTCTATGGCCCACACAGTCGTCAATGAAACGCACCAGCCTTGTGGAGATCCCGGCCTTTGCCATGATATTCCCGGAAAGCACGAAAAAGGGAATGGCTAAAAGCAGGAACTTGGCGATGCCCGTGTAGGTGTTGGTGGCGATAATGGAAAGGGAAAGAGCCGCGTACTGCGGGTAAAAAGCGATGGCGCAGGTGAGGGACAGCACCGCGCTCATGCCGAGGCACAGAGCAATGGGAGCCCCCAGAAGCAAAAGGGCGAAGAAGGAAATGAACAAAACCGCTGTGATCATGCGTTATCCTCCTTCGTCTCCACGCAGAACAGAATACAGTTTTCAATGAAATGCAGGGTCATGGAAATCCCGCCGATGACCACGAAGCTCCAGAACACGGTCTTGGAGATATGGAGGATGGGGGAAAAGGTATGGTCCGTCAGCATCCTGTCCACACCCTGCCAGGTTAAGATCAGGGAGAAGGCGCAGCAGAAAACGGTCTCCACCACCTTGAACACCTTCCTTACGGAAAGGGGCACTGCAGAGGTCACCAGGGAAAGGTTCACCAGCTCGCCGTTGGCCGCGGCCACCCCTGCTGCCAGAAGCGACAGGATCACGAACATGGCCACCACGATCTCCTCCGTGAAGCCCCAGGAATGGGAGAACACATAGCGGGCCACCACGTTGCCGAAGGTCAGTGCCAGCACCAGCACAAAGGTGACGGCCAGCACCAGCTTTTCCACAAAGGCGATCCCCTGCATCACACGTTTGTAGGTTTCCATTCAGTCGTTCCTTCCTAAACTGCGTACACTGTTCAGAAACCGGGGAAAGAAAGCGTTAAAAAAACCTGTGATTGGTTCTGAACAATTGCATATTGTATACAGATATACAGCAAAAAACGACACTATTATAATTTGAATTTGCACTCACGTCAAGGACGGAGGGATGCGGCCGTGCTTTGCACGGCCCCGCACGTTACAGCCTCAGCACCGCTTCCACCACATCCACTCTCTCCGCCCCGGGGACCAGACGCTCCACAATGGAGGCCGTGCGGTCGATGACCACCGGCACCAGGATCCGCTGTGCTTCCCCGTATCGCTCCTTCAGAAAAGCGCAGGCATTCCCCAGCAGAACGGGCAGGGCAATGGCCTGCGTCACAAAGGCACAGTCGATGACGAGATATTCCCCGTTCCGGGAAAACAGAAGGATGCCGCAGGGCTCCTCTCCCATCAGGCAGATCAGGCTCTCCTCCTGAAGGTACACGTCCCAGTTTACAAAAAGAGGAAGGGGGGAGGGCCTTGCATCCGTCTGGATCAGCTCATCCAGCTGATCAAACAGCCCCCCCTTCGCCCCGGAAAGCGGAATGCATTTCAGCCTGCCCTTTGCCTTCTGCAAAAGACTGGCCTCCTCCACGGCGCTTAAGGGAAATTCATAGACATTGCTCTTTGTGATGATACTCTCCATGCCGGCCAGGATCATCACATTGCGGATCCTCTCCGACCGGAGCTTGATATCCGAATGGAATTCCGCATACACTCCCTTCAGGGAAAGTCCGCGGTAAAACCGCTCTCTGCGGATCAGGGTACGGATCAGCTCCGCAAAAAAGCTGTCGCTCCTCGTCCGGTCCGGAAACCCGATCCAGATCAGCTCCAGCCACTCCCCTTTGTAAGCCATCACACTGACCAGAGCCGGGGGCTGCTCCTCCCCCTCCGGCTCAAATACCGCGCCGCCGAACAACAGTCCGGACCGGATCTGCCGGCTGTAGTGTTCCGGCAGGAGAGCTTCAAACTCCGAAATATTCGAGGAATCGATCCTTCTGCTGTGATACATGGAAGCCGCTCCTTTCCATAAAGATCCTTCCGAGAGCTTCCTTGCTCTGCTTTTCCAGTCTGCTGAAAGAGATCCTGTTCAGGGTGTGCCTCAGACATTCGGAGGCCTCCTCTATGGTCCTGTTTTCATACCCCAGCAGAAAATCCATCATGGTATGCCCCGCATGGCATACCGCATCCATCTCCACACATATCTTAAACAGCTCGATCTTGTGCTTTCCCTCCAGCACCCGGAAGGCTTCCGTTATTGTGTACGCATCGATCCACTGCACCAGGGACCAGGCCTTTTCGGTGCAGCGGCACAGCCCTTCCGTGTCGGAAACAATGGAGAGAAGGCTCTGGGCCTCAAACTGGTCCGGGTGATCCTCCACATACCCGAACACCTCCCTGGCCCGCTCCCTGACAGAAGCCATATCCCCCGGGGCGGGAAGGGGGTAATAAAGGCCCTCATCCGGATGGACGTATCCCTTCAGATCCTTTAAGAGCATTTCCCCGTCCAGAAGCTTCGGTGCAAGATCAAAGTGCTTCATGATATGCTCAAAGATGATCTCGTCCACACACTCTTCACAAAGCAGCCAGTTCAGCAATCGGTCCGCGGCCTGCCGTGTGTAGGCAAGCTCCCTCAGCTGTTCCTCCGCCTCAAGGGACCAGGATAAATAGGCCTCCCGGAAAAAGCACCGGTCCTCCCAGTCCTTTGATTCATCCAGAAAATACTTTTTTCCCTCCGCATAAAGCGCATCCCTGCCGGCTCTTATGCTCTGTGCTTTTCTTTCGCTCTCAAGCCTTGCTTCCCTGATCTGCCGGATTTTATCCGGATACTGTTTACAGGCCTCAGGATATTCCTCGCATAACCTGAGAACCTCCGGATCTTCCTCCACGGGATCTGCAGCCGGAAGCTCCTCCAGTCCCTTTTCCTTTCGGAAGTCCTCCATCCGCTTCCGTTTTCTGAATGCGGTTTCCGAACTCACAAGCTTCTCAAAAGCGGTTCTGCACCGAAAAAAACTCTCCCTGCCTTCCCGGATGCCTTTGTGATCCTTCAGCTTTTCATCCTGTTCATCCATCCCGCAGGCAAGGAAGAAGGACCTGACGGTCTGATCCAGAAGCTTGCGGAAGCGCTCCGGCTCCCGAAAAGCGGAACACACTTCTACGGTCGGATCCTCCCCTTCCTTCAGGGCGTCTAAGGTCTTCTTCATTTCCGCAACGGAAAGGGCGAAGGCCCGCTGGCCGGAAGCTGTGGGAGGCCTGTCGGCAAACTCCGTGCCGGTGATGGATAACAGCGGCTTTACCGCTGCCGTTTTGTATTCCTCCAGAACGAAATGGGCAGTGTCCAGATGAAACATGTTTTCCGGCGAAAGGCCCCGGACCTCTGCGGAAACCGTGTATCTGCTCCGCTTCTCACGGTAGATGTCTCCCTTTTCCCTGGCGCTCAGAAAAGACTGGGCATTCATAGGGCGAACAGCTCCTTTATCAGCTCTGTCTCAGCTTCCGCCTCCTCCTTCAGCCTGTCCAGATAGGAAAGAGACAGTGTGGCAAGCTGTCCTTCTTTGATCTCAAGATGGTCCGCATCCTTCATGAGGGTCATCAGAAAATCCCTCAGCTTCTGATCCAGGATATTCATTTCCACCATGGTTCCGGCAGGGAGCTGCCTGATCATTCCCGCCGCATAACGGAGCATATCCAGAAACGCCACCTGATCGTCTGAAACAGTGGCCGCAAAGGAAAGGGAGACCGCATTGGAGCCCTTTCTCTTAAACAGCAAAGCCCCCAGCGCCTCACCGTCCTTTTGATATACGGTGGAGAGGGTGGAATTATACCCTTCTTCCCGGACATCCATGATATCCTTTCCTTCTTCCGAAAGCTTTTGCTGAAGAGCCTCCAGCTCCTCTTTGCTCACAGAGCGCAGGGAAACAGAATGCACGGAAGGCTTTAAAAGCTCTCCGGCTTTGTTCACTTCTTCTGCCGGAAAGGACACATTGCAGGCCGCAATATGCTCATAGGAGACAGGATAGCCTCCAAACAGGCTGACAAAGCTCTCTTTCGTGCCGGCACTAAGCTCTGCGGAAAGCTCATAGGCTCTGGCATCCCGGAGATCTGAGAGCAGGCTGAAAAAGCTTTCTCTTCCGATCCCATAGCCTCTGTAGTCCTCCGTCACATAAAACCACAGAAGCTCGGCCCTGGGGACGGACAGCTCCACTGCCGCGCAGCCCACTGTCTCCTCATCCTCCTCAATGACGTATATCCGGATCTCTCCGGACTCCTCTGCCCAGGAAATGATATCCTCCGGCAGGATAGGAGCCAATTCCCGATAGTTTCGTTTACTGATCTGATATATAGTGCTCATGATCACCTCCTGACCGGTTTTCCTTTCAATCAGTTCCCCTTCTGCGGATGCTCTTTCAGATACTCAAGATCCTGCGACACTTCTGCCAGATGCGCTTTCGCCATTCCGATCAAACGCCGGTATAAGGGCCTGAAATCCGCATCGCCATTCTCCGGCGCATTATCCTCTACATCAGGCACCTCCCGCAGAATGGCGTTCGGGATGATATCCGCGATACAATCCCTGAAGTGCCTGAAGTACCTTAAAACATGGAGCAGGCGCAAAGCCCCTTCCGTTTCCTGGATCAGCACGTCCCTGTCCTTTTCCAAAAGCTCCAGGTCAGAATCGATGTTATGAAGATCGCGGAGCATTTCGCTCCTGTGTTCCATCATGAAGGCCAGATCCGGCAGTTCATGCCCGTATTTTCTCTCCACCATTCCATAATGGCTCTCGATGGCAGCATACTGCCTGCTGAAGCTCTTTTCCTGCGATCCCTTATCCAGAAACACCGGCTGCGGGGGCATATAGCCATCCATATAGGGTGCAAGCTCTTTTTGCTTGCTGCGCTGTTCCTCTTTTTTCAGATGTTGATAGATCCCCCTGTCCGCGCTCAGCAGGCTATACTTTGCATTATCCTCAGCGAAGATCCCGTCCCTGTACTCATCATGGGCAAAAATGAACAGCTTTTCCCGGTCGGAACGTCCCCTGCATTTCCTTTCCAGATCCGCTTTCTCACGCTCAGTCAGAAGGAGGGAGAAGGGAATCTCTTCGGAGAGCTGCGCCACAGAGAACAGCGCTGCCGCACGCGCCCGGTGATGAAGCCCCTTGATCAGCCAGTTTTTTCCTGTATACGCCGCCCATTTTGCTGCATATCTTTCCCGTCTGATCTCTTCCTCCGGTGTCTCATCATCCGGTATGATCTTGTCCGGCAATTCCAGCAGCTGTTCCTTTTCCCTTGCAGTGAGGCCGATGACCTTCATCGGCAGATCCCTCAGGTCATTGATCATATGATCCGCAAAAACCAGCTCCTGAAGCTCCGCCAGTTTTAAGCTCAGATCCTCCGGAGAAAGGTTTTCCATACCACCGGTATTATACTCCTCAATGGCCCGGATCTTCGGGGCTATGAGCGCAGCGGCTTCCCTTGCGAGAGCAAGCGCCTCCGGATCGTTTGTTTCGGGTTTCCCGGCAAACAGGCCGTCTCCGTCTTCTCCGCGAAACATCTCTCTTTTGACCATGAACGCTATGATCCTGTCATTATACTCCGTATCCTCAAAGCTCATGTATTCAGCGACTTTCTGACCATTGAGCTTCTCCACCCCTTCCATATTCCCATGCTTTGCGGAATATCTTTCACATGCCTCCTGAAACAGCTTTCTCTTTTTTTGCATGATGTTCGAATAGAACTGCGGGTCCGTCAGATCCGAAGCCACCTCCTTCTTCGCCTCTTCATTGCCATAAGAGGCGAGGGTCCTCCAGGAATCCCTGCTCATCTCCTCCCGCTGCCCTGTGATCAGATAGTTCAGACCTGTAAGAAGAGTGTCAAATCTCTGCTGATATGCCTGATGTCTGAGTTCTTCCGTGCGCAGTCTTTTCGTGACATAATCCAGTCTCGATCTCACCTGACGAACCTCCGGATCGTTGCGGTCAGGGTTGGCCAGGTTCACATTTGCGGGCTGTATCGCCTGCAAAGTGTCTCTTGTTTCCTCCCATGCCGCATACGCTCTGGCATGATAAGCGTACGCCTCCCCCGCCCGCAGGGCATCCATGAGGATCCTGTCTGCAAGCTCATTGCTTTTCGTGACTCCTCCTGTATTTTCAGCTTCCTCCTTCAGCTTCAGGATCCTTGAGACCTTTTCATAATCGGAACGGTCCGCAAGCTTTACAAATCCGAACCGCTTATATACATCGGGGAATTCAGTGATCCAGTCCCACTGGTCGTTCTTTGTTTCGATGTCCCCGGATTCCATGCTCAGGATCGCTGTCTCGTTTACAGCGGCTTCCGAAATGCGGCCGCTCAGAGTCTGCAGGCATTCCCTGTGGGCAGAAGCGGCGGCAATACGATCATGGCTCTCGATGGCAAAGCCTTCAGCCTCTTTTTTGATCCCATGCAGGGAAAGCGTGACGGTCATGGCGTTTTCCATGGCGGCGTAGATCTTTGCCAGATCCCGGGTTCTTGCCATATCCCCGTAGCTCATGCTTGTGAATCTCTCTTTGCCCTCCCCGAAATATTCAAGAAAACGGCCCAGCTCCTCCATCTCGGCCTTCACTTCGCCATAGTGTTTTCCAAAGTATTCCTGATCAAATAATACAGGGCTGTAGCGTTTGCCTAAAACCGTCTGTCTCAATCCTTCGAGGGCTGTATAGGACTCGTCGGGGGGCTTGATCTTTCCCCGGGCCCGGTCTTTCTCCAGCTTTTTTTCATATTCCAGGATAGACACCGTGTATTCCGTGGCATTCCGGGTAAGGCGCAGTCCCTTCTTCAGCCGCCTTTTCTGCATCAGCTTCTTAAGCTTTCTCGATTTCCACCCCTGATCTGTCTCATGCACCTCCGCGATGGCCCCATAGACCGGTTTGATGCTTTCATGAAACAGAGCAGTATTTCCCATCTGATCGGAATGCAGCTTCTGCCGTGCCTGGTACTCCCGCAGGATCTCGTTCCCCTGCTCCCTGTCAAAGAGCTCTCTTTCGGCATCAGAGGTAAAGACCGGTGTCTGTCTGAGCTGCTCTGGTTCATTCAAAATGATTTCTGCCATAAATGCCTCCTGAATCACTCCATGATCTCAAAGTCAAGTCCCGGATAAAAATGCTCCACCAGCTTTGCTCCTTCCGCTCTCCTGCAGACATAGTATACGGGAGCGCTTTCCGGAAGCCTCCCGGCAAGCTGCCTGATGGAAAGGAGCACCAGCTCATAAAAGTCTCTGTTCTCTCCCAGCTTCAGATAAAGATCGTCCATATAGACCCTGCCATCCGAACCCAGCTTTACCAGCAGGAAGCTGTTCGGTTTTCCGTTTCTTTCCACCACGCCGCTGCAATCCGGAGAATGATCCCAGACCCGCTCCCCGCCTCCGCCATGGGAGCAGGCCTCCGCAAACGCAGTGAATGCCTTGTATTCAGCGGGTCTTAAGGCAGATAAGGGCCTTGCCAGAAGCTTTGCATTCTTCTGCTTTACATAGAGGGGCCGTGCCATCAGCTCCCCCAGAGTGGTACGGTACCGCCTTACGGGAAATGCGCTGCCCTCCCCTTCCTTTGACTCCCGGGCTCCGAAGGTGTTCTCCGCCGCAGCCTGATCCTCCTCCATGCGGCGTCTCTGTCTTGCGGTAAGCAGCGGCATCACCGCCTTTTTCACCGGATTTTCCCGCTTCAGCATTTCCGGATGATCCGCCATGTTCTTTGCCAGAGATACCACACTTCCCTTCCCTGCCACAAAAACAAGCCTTTCCAGATAGGTCAGCTCCCTTGCCTCGCTTAAGCAGGCGGCCAGAAGAAGGATCGGAGTCTCCGGTCCGGTGGGCTTCCGGTCATACAGAAGATGAATGAACAGATCCTTCTCCTCCCTGCCCGCAATGACCACTCCCTGAGGCCTTCCCTGGGCAAACAGGGTAAAGGACAGATCCGGATCCATTCCCAGATCCTGCTGGTCCTGCAGGGAATAACCCGCTTCCAGAAGCAGTGCCGTAAGCTGTTCCTTTTCCCCGGGGCTTAAGGAAGACAGGCTCCTGCAGCTGTCCCTGTCTGCCGCTGCCAGCTTCTTTCGCACTCTCTCGGAGGAAAACAGGTCCTTCATCGCTATAGAATAGACCGGTTCTCCCTCTTCGATCCAGAAGCCCAGAGCATCAAAAAAGCCGTTCAGATCTTCCTTCTCCTCGGGGTACACCGCAAGGACGCCCTCCACCCCTACATGCTCCGCCAGGTTCATGAAGAAATCCACCAGTTCCTTCCCGATCCCCTTTCGCCTGTCCTCCTCCGCCACCATAAGGGCAATGATGGATGCCACCTCGTTCTCCAAAAGGGAAGCAAGGGCACCTGCGGCCTTATCCTCCTCAATGATCCCCAGCATCAGCACATTGTCTCCCGGGGCCACCTCAGGCATAAGGGGCGCAAAACAGGAATAATTATCCGATCCGATCTCTGTAATGGTCCTCATGTGATCCTCTTTTCTCTCTTTCGTGACAATTACTCAGGAACCGGTCAGGAATCCCTCAGTCCTCTTCGCTGCAGGAACTGTCGTATATGGTTCCTGCGGCGAAGGAAACGGTGAAGTTATTTCGTTTCAGTTCCTTACAGTATGGGGTGGAAGGATTACTGCTTCACGTCCCGAAGGTCGAACTCCTTACCTCCAAACCGGATGACGGGCTCTGCGGGGTCATCCGGCCACGCCCCGATCTCATCCTCCTTCTTCGTTTCGGAGTAATACAGATAGATATCGTTAAATACCTCCACCGATTCGTCATTGGTCCTGTCCTTTTCCCCGGCAAAGATTTTGGCGGAGGCAACATCATGAGACTTGTCCAGGGAGAAGATCCTGAAGGTGGCAAAATTCAGTCTCTCCATGCGGGCCAGATACTCTGTGCCCTTTTTCAGAAGGGTCTTTTCCCTTTCGGTCATCCGGTCCAGCGCATTCTGCGTCACCTCCTGATCTTTTCCTGCCAGAAGCTTCAGATCGTTGGACAGACGGATCATATGCTCCAGCATTGCGGTGTTTCTCCCGAAGGTTTCCGAGCTTGCCTTCTGTCCCGCAAACTGCTTATAGTTTTCCTCGCCGTACTCTCCGATGAACTGGTTGACGAAGCCTTTCATTATGATGGCAAGCGCCTTCCCAAGAGATTCCGGATCTCCCTGTGCGATCAAATACCGCAGGGAGTCAGCGCTATGGTCAAAGCCCTGCATCCCCTCTTCCCCGATGAGCTTCTCCAGAGTCGCACCGCCGGTGCTTCCCAGATGATACAGCTCCATCATGGATGCCTGAAGGGTCTCCACGTTTCTGCTTCCGGACCAGCGATGGCCCTGCTCCAGAGGCAGTCCTTTCTCTTCAGTCAGCTGATGGATCTTTGCGGGGCTTAAGACATGATCGATCTCCTGCTTCCTTGCCTGATAGCCATCCCTTTGTACAAACCACCTTGCGGCTTCCTTCTCCCCGCGTTCCTTCAGAGCCTTTTCGAAATATTCCTGAGCGCTTCCCCCGGGCTTTAACAGGTTGCCCGCCTTGTACTCCCTGCTGTTCCTGTAGTTCAGCAGATATTTTCTCAGATTGTCCAATCTCTTGTACTCACTGCTTCCGACATCATGCTCGAGCATATGATCCGAAACACTGTCCGCCATCTCCACCAGCTCATCATTTGACTTTTTCGCCAGCTCCTTCTGATCAAGCAGATAATCCGCAGGATGTGTGTGAAGATCATCCAACGGTGCATACAGCTTGTTCAGGTCCTCCATGATATCGCAAATGGCCTGCAGGCGGACATACTCATCGTGCTTGAAAACGCCGCCGTTTTGCTCATAATCCCGCATGGCATTGCGAAGGACCATTCCGGCTTTGACGGTTCTGTAATTCCTGCCAAACCGGTAGTAAAGATCATCCGTGGTGTTATAGTTAAACTGGTTCATATTCATATTCAGAAAGCTGTCAAAGAGCACTCTTAAGCCCTTACGGATCAGCTCCGGGTTTTGGTCCGCATAGCCGTCCATCAGAGTCTTCCGGTCTTCCTGCTCCTCCAGCATCCCGATATATTTCCAGGGATCCCTCAGGTCCTTATATTTCCTGTCCCGGAAGTCTTCTTCCCGTTCATTGACATCGCGGTAATAGGCATCCACGGTCTCCCCCCTGTCCTGCCACTTCGCCTGCTGCTTTTCGAGATCCTTCCGGATCTTATGGCGCTCCAGCCTGCCGATCTTACGTCCGTAGACTTCCCTGTACATCTGGCTGATGGCAGCGTTTGCCTGCTCCTTGGGGATCTGCATGGGCCTCTCATCATTGCCCATGTACCTCTCTGCCTCCCGGACTTCTATCTGTTCTCTTGCCATCATCCAGTTGTTGTCCTGAAACATGGCTTTTCTGCGTTCCCGCCAGCCGGTAAGACCGGGCATGAACAGGGGGGCATCTTCCTGCTGAATAAGCTGCTGAACAGGCTGCTGTGCCACCGGCTGCTGCTGAATGGGCTGCTGCTGCGGGTTTTCATGATGCTCAACCTGGATCGGGGCCGGGGTGTTTTCCTGCTGTTCAAAGATTTCCATGATCTTACGCCCTTTCAAATATACAAAACTGATTACGTTTTCCCTTGATAAACACGATCATGCATCGTCGGCCAAAGCTGACGGTGATAACGGTGTGCCTCAGGCACATCTCACAGGAACTCGCTTCAATGCATGCCCCGCAGGCATTTTGCCGCTTCCCTGAATATGCCCGGTCATTTATCGATCATTATAATATACGGATAATTGCAAAACAATCCGCAGAAGGAATGAGGAATATGGAATTCTGAACAGTAGCGGAGAGGAAATATGCTGTGGCGCCCTTACGCCGGGATCAGGATCCTGAAGGCGCAGTAGACTAAAAGAAGCGCCATCACCATATTGATCACGCGATAGAAACGGTCATAGAAGGGGCGGATCAGGCTTCCTCCCACCATCCAGATCAGATTGCCCACGCCGCAGCAGGCAGTCATGGACAGGGCAAAGAGGGGGATCAGAAGCTGCTGGGGAAGGGTGACGGAATCGTTCAGAAAATAGCCGGGGTATACCGCAAGCCCCAGCATCAAAACCTTCACATTCAGAAACTGGAGAAGAAAGCCTCTGGGAAAGCCGGGAAGCTCTCCCTCCTCCTTTGTATCCTGCACTGCGATCCCCTTCCTTTTCAGGGTCTTTAAGGCAAGATACAGGATATAGGCGGCTCCCAGGATCCGGAACACCGGAGTGATCTGCGGCAGGATACGGTTTAAGACGGTCATGAAGCCCGCCGCCAGGCTCATCACGCATAAGAGCCCCGTCCAGATACCAAAGAGCAGGGGCAGACATTTCCGGAGGCCGCGCCCGGCGGCCTCCGACATTAAAAGCACATTATTCGGCCCGGGCAGGATCGTTGCCGCCAGAGCATAGATCAGAAAAGAAGTGTAAAGACTCAGGGGCATATCACTCCGTAAACAATGCTGTGGAATAATATCTGTCCCCACTGTCGGGAAGCAGTGCCACAATGGTCTTGCCTTCATTCTCCGGGCGTTTTGCCAGCTCGATGGCCCCGTGGAGGGCAGCACCGGAGGAGATCCCCACAGAGATCCCTTCCTTCTTTGCCAGAAGCTTTGCGGCGGCAAAAGCATCCTCGTTGGCAGCCTTAAAGATCTCATCATACACCTTTGTGTTCAGCACCGCAGGCACAAACCCGGCGCCGATGCCCTGGATCTTATGGGCTCCGGCTCTGCCCTCGGAAAGCACCGGGGAATCAGCCGGCTCCAGAGCCACCACCTTCACATTCGGATTCTGTTCCTTTAAATACTCGCCGGTCCCGGTGACCGTCCCGCCTGTGCCCACGCCGGCGATAAAGATGTCCACCTTGCCATCGGTGTCCCTCCAGATCTCGGGACCTGTGGTGGCCTTATGGATGGCCGGATTCGCCGGATTGTCAAACTGCCCGGGAATGAAGCTGTTCGGGATCTCTTCCGCCAGCTCCTTTGCTTTTTCGATGGCTCCCTTCATGCCCTTGGGGCCTTCCGTCAAGACCAGCTCCGCACCGTAGGCCTTCAGGATGTTCCTTCGTTCCACGCTCATGGTCTCCGGCATGGTCAGAATGATGCGATAGCCCTTGGCGGCAGCCAGGGATGCCAGACCGATGCCCGTATTCCCGCTGGTGGGCTCTATGATCACAGAGCCTTCCTTTAACAGGCCCTTCTCTTCCGCATCCTCGATCATGGACTTGGCGATACGGTCCTTTACGCTGCCCGCAGGATTGAAATATTCCAGCTTCACAAGCACCGTGGCCTTTAAGCCCAGCTCCTTCTCGATATTCACCACCTCCACCAGGGGGGTGTTCCCTACCAGTTCCAGAGTTCCCTTATAGATCTTTGCCATGATGTTCCCTTCCTTTCCTATCCCATAGTAGTTTCCGGCATGCCCATGTTTTTGTACTCCGGAAAGCGCCCTTTTGGCATCTCACAGGAGCGCCGGCTTTGCTGCCGGGTTCCTGCCAAGCCAATTTCCGAAAACAGAAACGGCAGCGGTTCTTTTAACATGATAAAAAGATACCACTGTATACCTACTATGTCAATAGGTATTATAGATATTTTATAAAATGATCTCCATCCCCACCTTCTGGGGCTGAAATCCAAGGCTTTCGTAAAAGGCCATGGCACCGGGATTGCAGCTCCAGACATTCAGGGTCACATTATAGAAACCCTGCGTTTTCGCATAATCCAGCACCGCCTGATAGAGGGCTGTGCCCACATGTTGCCCCCTGTGGCTCTCGTCCACACAGATGTCATCGATATACAGGGTCTTGATATCCGTCAGCACATGGTCCTCCAGGATCTGCTTATGCACACAGAAGGCATGACCGATGGGGGAATCCGTTTCATCCACGCAGACAAACACAGGGGATGCGGGATCCATCAGGATCTCCTCCAGCTCCCCGGCGTCATATTTCGTTGCGGGGCCCTTGAAAATATCCGGTCTGCCATTATGGTGGACCATATCCACCTGGACCAAAAGCGCAAGGATCCCGGGGATATCCTTTTTCTCTGCGCGTCTTACCGTGTTCATGCTAAGACCTCTCATTCTTCAGTATTCCTGTCTTCTCATGTCATTGATGAAGATCATTTCATCAGATGCAGGGAGCTGGAGAAGCTCTCTTCTTCCGGCACATCCATCCGCACAGTCCCATCCTGCTCTTCCCTGCGGTACACCCATCGAGATCACTTATGACATGGTACGCGATTCCTGTTCCATATTCGCCGTACTGCTCTCCTCGATTGTTTCAGAAATCCGGAACAAAAGACAGAATACAGAGCCGTGCAGAGATAATACTATTCTCATCCGATGCAATGTGTCAAG
>CAMNLO010000013.1 GCA_946543095.1 uncultured bacterium | reverse complement strand
GATCGTCGCCATGATCGGCGGGAGGATCGTGTGGGGCCTTGCCCAGGTGGTCCTGCTGGGGATCAGCGGCTCTGCCTTCTCCTGGAGCGCCTTTGTGGCCGGGGCATTCGTCAATGCCATTCCCGGCATCATCCTGCAGCTCATTCTGATCCCTATTCTGGTGCGTACCATCCGGGTGGACCCGGCGTCCTGAGGGCTTTCAGCCCTGGCATGGGCATATCTTATCCGAGAACCGCCAGCGCTTAGCGCAGGCGGCTGTTCAGGAATAAACCGGTACTTCAAAACGAAATATATCTAGTTCAAAACGAAATTTATCAAACACATATTGATAATATGCGGAATAAATACTATGATTTGCGGCTTTCCGAATGAAAGATCCCCCATGAATAATCAAAAAAGTGTTGACAAACAGATATAGATTGCGTACAATAAAATCATACAAAATAAAGATGAAGGAAGCACGGTGAACACGGCACATACAGAATAATACATTCGCCGCCCGGCTCCTTCACTTCCATCAGGACAGGAGGGAAACACAATGGGAATCTACGAATATTCTGTAAAGAACAGCAAGGGCGAGGAGGTTTCTCTGGAGGAGTTTAGGGGGAAGGTGGTCATGATCGTGAACACGGCCACGGGCTGCGGCTTCACTCCCCAGTACGAGGAGATCGAGAAGATGTATGAGCAGTATCACGAGGCGGGGTTTGAGGTGCTGGATATCCCCTGCAACCAGTTCGCAAACCAGGCCCCCGGCAGTGATGATGAGATCCACGAGTTCTGCACGCTCCACTACAATACGCAGTTCCCCCAGATGAAAAAGGCCGAGGTGAACGGCGAAAACGAGCTACCGCTGTACACCTTCTTAAAGTCTCAGAAGGGCTTTGAAGGCTTCGGCAAGGGCCCCAAGGCGCTGATGATGGCAGGGGCGGTGAGGGCAATGGATCCCCATTACAAGGAAAACCCCGATATCAAGTGGAACTTCACCAAGTTCATTGTGGACAGGGAAGGCAATGTGGCAGCCCGGTTCGAGCCCACCATGGACATGAAAAAGGTGGAGGAGTGCGTGAAGGAGCTGCTGTAGGAGATCAGTACGGCTGCAGAAACATGGCCCGCTTCGGGGGCAGGACCAATCCCCCGCCAAAATCCACCGTTTCCCCTGTGATCAGGTCCCGGGCCCTGCCGGCCCCGGCGTCGAAATGGGCCCGGTATTCCTGATCCCCGGAATTGATGGCCACCAGGATCCGGCTGCGGTCCGCGGTGGCATCGCTCTCCACCCGGAGGACCTTCTTTCCGGGTTCGCCCCAGCCCGGGCCTGCAGTGTTATCGATCCGGATGGCCTCGGCTCCCTCCGCTTCCGCCGCAAACCGGGCGGCATCCGCATCGGAAAGCCTTCGCTCAAACACGCACTGCAGATTAGTCAGCACAAGAGAGGTAAAGGCGCCGTACTGCAGGGCCTTCGACGCAAGGCGTGCGGCGGCCATGCGCTGCACCGTGTCAGTGAGAGTATTCCACTCCGGCGTTTCGACGGCAGGCCTAAGCCCCGGATCTCCGTCCTTCTTGTCCCCTTTGATGCCCCATTCGCTGCCGTAGTAGATCTGGGGGATCCCGGGCATTCCGAAGATCAGGGCATAGGCCAGGGGGATATGCTCCGGATCCTGCAGAATGCTGGCGATGCGGCTGACGTCGTGGTTGTCCACAAAGGAGTAAAGGGGCAGCCCCTTATAGAGCGTCCAGTCCTCCGGCCCGAACTGCCGCAGCAGGGAGTGGACGATCTCAAACAGATTCTTTGAATTCAGGGCGGAATGGATGCCCTTATAGCACTCGTAATTGGTGGCGGAATCGCAGATCTCCGGATTCACTAACTGCTTGTAATCCCCATGGAGCATCTCTCCCAGCAGAAAGAAATCCTGCTTCCATTCCCGGGTCCTTGCCCGGAGCTCCTTCAGGAACACCCTGTTCACCATATAGGCCACATCCAGCCTGAGGCCGTCGATTTCGAATTCGTCGATCCAGAATTTAACGGCGGAAAGCAGATGCTCCCGGACGGCGGGATTGTCCAGATTCAGCTTCACCAGATCGAAATTGCCTTCCCAGCCCTCGTAGAAGAAGCCGTCGTTATAGCCTGAATTCCCGTCAAAGTTTAAGTAAAACCAGTCCTTATAGGGCGAATCCCATTTCTTTTCCCGCACATCCCGGAAGGCAGAGAATCCCCGGCCCACATGGTTGAAGACCCCGTCGAAAAGGATCCTTATCCCTTCGTCATGGAGGGCGCTGCAGAGCGCCTTCAGGTCCCCGTTGTCTCCCAGACGCACATCCAGCTGCTTATAGTCCCGGGTGTTATAGCCGTGGGTGTCGGATTCGAAGAGGGGAGAGAAGTACACGGCGTTTACGTGGAGCTTCTTTAAGTGGGGGATCCACTCCTTCAGGGCGGGAAGCCTGTGGGTCAGGACGCCGTCGTTTTCGAAGGGGGCGCCTGTTACGCCCAGGGGATAGAACTGATAGAATACAGCTTCGTGATACCACATTTTGAAACTCCTTCCTCCATGACATATCCGCATTTTGTGCATACTCAGCCTTCGGCCGGGATGACGACGGCCCGGATCGCACATTATCCGCAGTCGCTGCAATAAAGCCATAACCGGCCCATATCCGGATTATACTCTCCTTCGCTGCCGCAAAAAAGCCCGATTTATAACTTGCAATATCGGTTGAGGAAAAAAGAGAAGGTTGCTATAATGACTTTAATTATGAAAAAATATATTCAGGCGGTTCTTTTGACCGCGCTCTGCATTTTCATCAATCTGTTCGGCAAGCGGCTGGCGGAAATGGCATCCCTGCCCGTGTGGCTGGACTCCTTCGGGACCTGCCTGGCGGCCTATGTCCTTGGGCCTGTCAGCGGTGCCTCCGTGGGCATTGCGGGGAATCTGATCTACGGAATACACAGCAGCATCTCCTATGTCTATTGCCTCGTAAGCTTCCTCATCGGCCTTCTTGTGGGGATCCTGACAAGACGGCATAAGATGGACACCCTGTTTGGGACCCTGAGCGTTTCCGTGGCGGTCACGGGGGTCTCTGTCATCATCTCCGCTCCCTTGAACTACATGTTCTTCGACGGCCTCACCGGCAATCTCTGGGGAGACAGCATCATCGAATATCTGCGCCTTCTGGGGCTGCCGGACTTATTCTGCAGCATCACGGGGGAATTCTACATCGATTTCCTGGACAAGGTCCTGACCCTCACAGCCCTCTACTGCATCATCCGCATACGGGTGGCCCTGGGCATGAAGACCCATACGCGGCCGGAAAGCGACGTGTCGAAGGAGGACACGGATCCTGGTGTGAAGTTTCTGGCGCTGCCCTTCCTTCTGGTCCTCGCGCTTGCTCCGGGAATGCAGGTCCGGGCGGAGGAGGCGGCGAATTTCTATTCCTACGTGCAGACGGTCTATTCCAGCGCCGAGGGTCTTTTGGGGGGCGAGGCAAACGACATCGCCCAGACCAGGGACGGGGTCCTCTGGGTGGGGACCTACGCCGGGCTTTTCCGCTATAACGGCACGGAATTCCGCGCCATGTCGGACTTCAGCAGCGTCCGTAATGTAAACTGTCTCTACGTGGACGAGGAAGGCCGCCTTTGGGTGGGCACCAATGACAACGGTCTGACCCTGATCATTTCTGAAGATGTTTCCAATGTGCTGGACACGAAAAGCGGTCTGCCCTCCAATTCCGTCCGCTGCATTGTTCAGGGCTCCGACGGCTGCTATTATGTGGGCACCTCGGACACGCTGCAGATCCTTTCCTTATCCGGCGGACTGCAAATGCTCTCAAATGTGCCGGAGATCGTCTATGCCCACAGCATCGACGCGGACAGGCGGGGGCAGGTGGCGGCGGTGACCAACGCCGGGAAGCTCTTTATCCTGAGGGACAAACAGGTGGTCTTTGAGGACTCCTGCAGCGAGGAGGGCGTCATTTACACCTGCTGCAGCTTCGACAAAAGAGGCAATCTCTATGTGGGGACCTCCTCCGGGAAGGTCATCCGTTTTGATGTGGAGGAGGACGGGCTGAAACAGGGACGGGTCTACAGCTGCGGGGATCTGTCGAAGATCAACAGTCTGACCTTCACAGACGAGAGACAGCTCTTTGTCTGCGCCGACAACGGCGTAGGCTGCTTCCAGGGGGGGATGATCTTCAGCACCATCCATCTTGGCCAGTTCAATAATTCCATTGACAGTGTTCTGGTGGACTATCAGGGCAATTACTGGTTCACCTCCTCCCGCCTGGGACTGCTGAGGCTTTCCCGCTCCGCCGTTACGGACATCTACGGCGAATACGCCATGGAGCAGAAGGTGGTGAACACGGTGGCCGGCTTTGACGGACGCCTTTATATCGGGACAGACAAGGGTCTGGACATTGTGGACGAGGGGAAGGGCTATGCCATCAGTGACGACCTGACAGAGCTGTTCTCCGGCCTCAGGATCAGGGATCTGTTCGCGGATTCCCGGGGAGGCCTCTGGGTCTCAAGCTATGGCCGGGGACTGATGGAGGTCCGCAGAGAGGGCGAGCGCGTCGAGGAAAGGCTGGAAACAAACCCGGAGGAGGGGGAGGAAGCGCCCGAGGAAGAGGAAGCGGTAGCGCAGCTTCGGGGTTATACCATCACCCGTCATGACAGCACCACGGATTTCTGCGACTGGGTCAGAGTGGCCGCGGAGCTGGAGGACGGCACCATTGTTTCCGCGGGAGACGCGGGCATCGGCTTTATCAAGGACGGCAGCGTACAGCATATCCTGCCCTACGGGGAGGAGCTGACCGCCGCCATGATCCTCTGCCTTCTGCCGGAGGGAGAGGAGATCCTTGCGGGCTCCGACGGGGACGGCATCGTGGTCATAAGGGACGGGAAGGTCACAGAGCGGTTCACCGCGGAAAACGGTCTTTCCTCCGGCGTGGTCTTAAGGATCGTGAAGGCCTCCGACGGGGGCGGTTATTATATCGTGACCAGCAACGGCCTGTGCTACATGGATAAGGCAAGAAACATCCGGATCCTGGAGCACTTCCCCTATTCCAATAACTTCGACATCTGGACCGGAGACAAGGGACGGCTCTTCATCTTAAGCAGCGCCGGCGTTTTCATCGGGGAAGAGCAGGAGCTGATCAAAGACGAGGAAGATACGGAATACGAGCTGCTGGACGTGAAGCGGGGCTTAAAGGCGTCCCTCACCCCCAATTCCTGGAACTACATGGACGAGCAGGGCAGGCTCTTTTTATCCGCGGATTCCGGCGTATATATGTTAAAGACCGACGACTACGGCAGGGCCAGCATCTCCTACCGCATGACCCTGAAAACCGCCTATCTGGACAATGTGCTCTACCGGGTGGAGCGGGGAATGCCCATTGAGATCAGCAGGGACAATACAAAGATCGAGCTGTTCCCGGAGGTGCTGAACTACACCCTGGAAACGCCGCTGATCAGCTATTATCTGGAGGGCGTGGACACGCAGGAAACAGTGCTGCCCGCTGCAAGCCTTTCCTCCATCGTTTACACAAATCTCCCCTCCGGGGACTATGCTCTGCACCTGGCCCTTCTGGACAGCGACCGCAACGTGCTGGAGCAGAGCTCCTATATCCTCAGCAAGGAGATGGAGCTCTATGACCACTGGTATTTCAGGCTGTATATGGTCCTTGTGGCAGGCCTGGCGGTGGTCTGGCTCACCTGGCTGCTTGCCCGGATCAGGCTGCAGCGCACCCTGGCCTTAAGGGAGCAGGAGCTGAGGCTGGCCAGGCAGCAGGTCCAGATGGGGAATGAGACCATCATGGCCGTGGCCAGGACCATGGACGCCAAGGACGGCAGCACCAGCCAGCATTCCCAGCGGGTCTCGGACTATTCCGTTATGATCGCGAGAGAGCTGGGCTGGAGCGAAGAGGAGTGCGAGAACATCCGGAAGGCCGCGCTGCTCCATGACATCGGAAAGATCGGGATCCCGGACAGGATTTTGAACAAGCCCTCCGGGCTCACGGATGAAGAATACGCCATCATGAAGACCCACGTGACCCGTGGGGCGGAGATCCTGAAGGATTTCACCATGGTGGAGCACGTGGTGGAGGGCGCGCTCTACCACCACGAGCGCTATGACGGCTCCGGTTATATGATGGGCTTAAAGGGCGAGGAGATCCCCATTTACGGCAGGATCATCGGAGTGGCGGACACCTTCGACGCCATGACCCAGAACCGTGTATACAGAAAGGGCCTCAACATGGAGGTGGTGCTGGATGAGATCCAGAGATGCGAGGGGACCCAGTTTGACCCTGAGATCGCGGAGATCATGGTGAAGCTCGTCCGGGAAGGAAAGATCGTCATCGGAGGAAAGAAGGAAGCCAATGAAGAAGTATGAGATCGTAAGCCTCGTAAGCGTCCTCACGGCATTCCTGATGGTGGCTGTCTGCGCCGTCTTCTTCTATTCCCCCGAAAGGTCCGCTGTGGGGAGCAGGGAGCTGAAGGTGGGCTTTGTATACAGCGGCGACGGTTCCTCCCCCTATACCGGGAATTTCATCAGCTCCGAGCAGGCGCTGAGGACAAAATACAATGACGAGATCGAGATCCTCTCCGTCAGCAATGTGCAGAACGAGAAGGCGGAAGAGGCAGTACGGGAGCTTTGCGGGGAGGGCTGCAACCTGATCATTTCCGCAGGCTCCGATTTTGGGGAGGCGGTGAAAGGGCTGGCGGGAGAATATCCCGGGGTGCAGTTCTGCCAGGCGTCCTGCTCCAATGCGGAGACAAAGCCCGTGTACGAAAACTACCACACCTTCATGGGGGAGATCTGCGAGGGCCGCTATGTGGCGGGCATCGCCGCAGGCATGAAATTATCCGAACTGATCCGGGAGGGAACGATCGCAGAGAACGAGGCATACCTCGGGTTTGTGACCTCATTCCCCATCCCGGAGAGCATTTCCGGCTATACCGCCTATCTTCTGGGGGCCCGCTCCGTCTGCCCTGCGGCAAAGCTCAAGGTGCGCTATACGGATGCCTGGAACAGCTACACAAAGGAGAAGGAGGCGGCCCTGCGGCTGATCGAGTCCGGCTGCGTCATCATCTCCCAGAACACGGACACCATCGCTCCGGCGGTGGCCTGCGAGGAGGCTTCGGAGAAACGGACGGTGTATCATGTGGGCTACCACCAGAGCATGATGGATGTGGCCCCCACCACCTCCATCGTCAGCACCAGGATCAACTGGACGCCCTATATCCTGGGAGCCGCCGAGGCGGTGAGAAGGGGCGTTCCCATTGAATCCTACGTGAAGGGCAATATCCACGGCCACGATATCGGCGCGGGCTTTGACCGGGATTGGGTCCGGATGGTGGAGCTGAACGCTTATGCCGCCGCCCCCGGCACAGAGGAGGCCATGGAAGAGGCGCAGAACGCCTTAAAGCGCGGGGAGCTGCAGATCTTCCGGGGGGACTACAAGGGCGTGGATCCCCTGGACCCCTCCGATACCATCGACCTAAGGCAGGGCTTTAAGGAAAACGAAAACCACTCCGCCCCGGAATTCCACTATGTGCTGGAGGATGTGGTGGAGGTGCTGAAGTAGCGCCCGGAGACGCCTGCGCTTTCGCCGGCGCATGCAGGACAGAAACGTCGAGAGGGTGTTCACCCGATTTCCCATGATCTGAGGCAGAAGGGATTCTACGGAGAGTGAGTCAGCTGTTTGGAAAATACAGATACAGGCTTCTGACCTGGGGGACGGTCATTTTTTTTGCTGTCCTCTATGTCTCGCTGATCTTTAACGATAATCTGCTGACGGATGAGGCCTTTACGATGCAGCTGATCTCCGGCTCCCTTCCGGAGATCATTTCCGGCACCGCCCATGACGTGCATCCGCCGCTTTACTACATCTTTGCCAAAGCGGTCTATGCCCTTTTCGGGCGGGGGATCCCGCCCCAGAAGGTCCTTGCCCTGATCCCCATGGTGCTTAGCCTGATGCTTGGCCCCATCGTGGTGGCAAAGGACTATGGAGAGAGGGCCGGGTTCTGGTACACACTGTTTCTTGCCTGCGCCCCCTGCACCATGGAATTCGCCCTGCAGGTCCGGATGTATTCCATGGCAGTGCTGTTTATCACCGGGGCGTTTTTATGGAGCGGCAGGATCCTTCGGAAAGAGAGGGCGGCTGTGAAGCCGGCCCCGGGGGAAGCCCCCGGCAGCTTCGGGGGAAACGGTACTGCCAGCCCGGTCTTACAGGACTGGATCATCTATATCCTGTGGATGCTGGCGGCGGCCTACACCCACTATTTCGCGCTGGTGGCAGCAGGGTTTCTCCAGCTTGCTTTGGGGTGGAGGCTTTGTTTCGGGGAAAGTGCAGCCGGAAGCAGAGTTCCTTCCGCATCCGGAAGCATCATACAAAACCTGAAGCCCTGGCTGCTTGCCTCCCTGGCCATGATCATCGGCTATCTGCCCTGGGCCTGGATCCTCCTCAGACAGACCCTTCTGGTGACGGAATCCTACTGGATCCCGCCCATCACTCCCGAGGTGGTCTACGGCTATTTCCTCTGGGCCTTCGGGCTGGAAAACAATCCCATGACCGCGCCGGTTTTCATGATGCTGCTGGCGGTGCTGTGGTTTGCGCCGAAGCGGGCAGCAGGAACCGATGCAGGTTCGGACACCACTGCAGTTTACGAGGATGCCGAAGCAGTGCACTGTGCCCATAAGGATGCAGGGGCAGATGATGCCGCAGTTTGCGCCCCCGCGCTCTCGTCAGAAAGCGCAGGCGAAACGGACGCCCTCTTCATGAGTGCCACCGCCCGCGCGGCCCTCCTGATCCCGATCCTGGTGCTGCTCTTCGGCGTGGGCTTTTCCCTTCTGACCCGCCCCATCTTCCGTGACCAGTATCTATTCCCCTGCATGGGTCTGATCGCGCTGTATTTCGGCATCGGGATGCAGGGGCTCGCGGGCTTCGGGGAGGTACGGGATCCGGGAGCTGACGACCGGATCGGTCAACCAAATCCCGCGGCCCCCATATCAGAGTCCTCCGGCGCTGACCCCGCATCGCAGCCGGGTCCGGATGAACCTGCTGCGCCCCCCGATTCCTGCGCCCCTTACGGCCCCGGGGCCGGATCCGCGGGATTCCGGGATCCTGTGGCCTTGGCAGTGGCCGTCATCATCGGCGCCTTTCTCCTCTATGTGGGCGCCATTCAGTATAAGGAGTGCTTCCACCAGGAATACCGCTCCACTCTGGTGCCGGAGCTGGAGGCCTATTTTGCCGGGAATTTGAATCCCGGGGACTGCATCGTGTATAATTTTGAAGTCTTCGGGTTTATCTACGAATACTACTTCCCGGAGAACGACCTGATCTATATTGAGGATTACGATCCCGAAAACGACTATGAGATCACGTATTTTCTGGACACCCCCTACAACCGGGAGTTCACCTATGAGGAGCTTGTGGAGTGGGGCTATACCATGGCATATTGCGGCCGCATGGGGGTGGAGCAGAATGAGTTTGAAGTGTATAAGCTCTGGAAAAACAACGAGTAACGGAAACAGGAGGATACCATGAGCAAAAAGATTCTGATCACCGGCGCCAACGGCCAGCTGGGCCGGGCCCTGCAGCAGCTCTATGCCGGCAATAACGACTACGAGCTGCTCCTTACGGACACGGCGGAATTCGCCGGAGAGGGCATTCACGCCCTGGACATCACCGATAAGAAGGCTGTGAACGCTCTAACGGAGGAGCTGAAGCCGGACTATATCGTGAATGCTGCCGCCTACACCAATGTGGACGGCTGCGAGGTGAACTCGGATCTGGCCTACAGCGTGAATTCCTTCGGCCCCCGGTATCTGGCGGAAGCCGCGGCAAACCTGAATATTCCCATCTTCCAGATCTCCACGGACTATGTCTTCGGCGGGGAAAAGCGCACCCGCCCTTACACGGAATTCGACCGCCCCGCGCCGGAGAGCGTATACGGTGCCTCAAAATTAAGGGGGGAGCAGTTCGTCAAGGGCAACACGGACAAATGGTATATCTTAAGGACCGCCTGGCTCTACGGCGACGGTAAGAATTTCGTAAAGACCATGCTCAGGCTTTCGGAAACAAAGGATGAGATCACGGTGGTGGACGATCAGGTGGGAAGCCCCACGTCGGCGCTGGAGCTGGCAAGGGCCATTGCCTATCTGCTCCCCACGGACAATTTCGGCCTCTATCACGCCACCGCGGAGGGCAGCTGCTCCTGGGCGGAGTTTGCGGCGAAGATCTTTGAGCTTGCGGGAAAGAATACGAAGGTCATCCCTGTGAGCACGGAGGAATACATGAAGCTGGTGCCGAACCAGGCCAGGCGCCCCGCTTACTCCATCCTGGAGAACAGGCACTTTAAGAGCGCGACGCATTTCATGTTTGCGGAATGGGAAGACGGGCTGAAGGAGTACCTGGGGAAGTGATCTACATGAAGAAGAAATAGTGCACCCCGATCCCCACTACGGCGCCCAGCAGCGCCCCCATCAGAACCTGGGTGGGGGAGTGGCCCACGAATTCCTTCAGCTTGATATCCGCGGGAATGGATTCGTTGCCCATATCGTTCATCCACTCCACCATTTCATTGATGATATGGGCCTGGAGGCCGGTCTCCCGCCTCACGCCCCTGGCGTCATGCATCACGACAATGGCAAAGAACAGGGAAATGGCAAATTCAAAGCTGCCGGTGCCGTAGTTGAAAAAGACGGCCACTAAAAGCCCCATGACTGTGGCGGAATGGGAGGACGGCATACCGCCGCTTCCGATGAGACGCTCCGGGTCGAAGCTTCGGGTAACGATGCAGTAGATGATGGTTTTCAAAAGCTGCGCAATGAGCCAGCCGAGACCGGCAGACAGAAAGAATTCATTGGCAAAAAGGTCATACAGCATATCCATGCAGATTATTCTACACTGACTTCGGAAATTTGTAAATCACCGGGAGATAGGGTATAATTTATTGATACGGGCCGTTTGGTTTACATAACTTATCAATCGTATTGAACGGACAGGCCGTGTGGATAAGCAGGATCATCAGAGGATACGAAGGGCGTATCCTCCTTAACAGAGCCGTTTAGCGGCATGGAGGTTTGCATGAACAAAATCGCGCTGATCACAGGCATCACGGGCCAGGACGGCTCCTATCTTGCGGAATTCCTTCTGGAGAAGGGCTACGAGGTCCATGGCCTTGTCCGCCGCCACAGCATCGAGCACACGGACAGGATCGATCATCTTCTTTCCTCCAGCTATTATAAAGTCAAGCTCTTTATGCACTATGCGGATATGACGGACTCCAGCAATCTGATGCGGCTGGTCAGCGAGATCCGTCCCGGCGAGGTGTACAACCTGGCGGCACAGAGCCATGTGGGCATCTCCTTTGAGGTCCCGGAGTACACTGCGGAAGCCACCGGCGTTTCCACCTTAAAGCTTTTGGAGGCACTGCGGGTCAACGGCGGCGCCTGCCGCTTCTATCAGGCCTCCACCTCCGAGCTCTTCGGCGGCATTCCCGAGACCGCCCCTCAGAGCGAAAAGACCCCCTTCTATCCCAAGAGCCCCTACGGCGCCGCGAAGCTCTATTCCTACTGGATCACGGTGAACTACAGGGAAGCGTATCAGATGTTCGCCTGCAACGGCATTCTCTTTAATCACGAATCCCCCAGACGGGGCGAAAATTTCGTCACCAGAAAGATCACGCTGGCCATCGCGAAGATCCTTGCGGGAAAGCAGGAGAAGCTTTCTCTGGGCAATATGAACGCCAAGCGGGACTGGGGCTTTGCCGGAGACTATGTGAAGGGTATGTGGCTGATGCTGCAGCAGGATAAGCCCGACGACTATGTGCTTGCCACCGGGGAAACCCACACGGTCCGGGAATTTGTGGAAAAGGCCTTTGCGGCGGCGGGGATCACGATCCGCTGGGAAGGCGAAGGGATCGACGAGAAGGGCTACGACGATAAGACCGGGAAGCTGATGGTGGACGTGAATCCCGAGTTCTACAGGCCGGCGGAGGTGGAATTCCTCTGGGGAGATCCCTCCAAGGCAGTGAAGGAGCTGGGCTGGAAGCGGGAGGTCGGCTTCGACCAGCTGGTGAAGCTCATGGTGGAAGCAGACGTGGAAAAACAGCGAGTAACGCATCCGTAAGCAAGAAGCGGCTTTGCGAAGCAAAAGCCGCGGATTGCGAATGGATGCAGCGCAGACAAAGCCGTGAAGCGGCGTCTGCGCGTGTTTTTCCAGGTAATCGTATAGAGAGGAATCCATATGGAGTATCATATTCAGAAAAGCGATAAGATCTTTGTGGCGGGTCACCGGGGTTTGGTGGGCTCGGCCATCTGCCGGAACCTGGAAGCCAAAGGCTATGAACACATTATCAAGCGCACCCACAGCGAGCTGGATTTAACGGACCAGGCTGCGGTCAGGGCCTTCTTTGAGGCGGAAAAGCCGGATGTGGTGGTTCTGGCGGCGGCAAAGGTGGGAGGCATCGGCGCCAACAGCCGCTATCCCGCTGATTTTGCCATGCTGAACCTGCAGATGGAATGCAATGTCATCGACGCGGCCTTCAAAGCCGGCGTGAAGAAGCTCCTGTTTCTGGGCAGCACCTGCATCTATCCCAGAATGGCTCCCCAGCCCATTCCGGAGACGGCGCTGCTTACAGGCCCTCTGGAGCAGACCAACGAGGCCTACGCCATCGCGAAGATCGCCGGGATGCAGATGTGTAAATACTACAAACGGCAGCACGGCGTGGACTATATCAGCTGTATGCCCACGAATCTCTATGGTCCCGAGGACAATTACGATCTGGAGGGCAGCCATGTGCTGCCGGCCATGATCCGCAAGTTCCATGAGGCGAAGGTGAACAATGCGCCTCATGTGGAGCTTTGGGGCACGGGAAGCCCCCTCCGCGAGTTTCTGTATGTGGACGATATGGCGGATGCCTGCGTGTTCCTGCTGGAGAATTATTCCGGTGAGGAGCACGTGAACATCGGAACGGGAAAGGAGCTCACCATAAAGGAGCTGGCGGGGCTGGTGAAGGAGGCTGTGGGCTACGAAGGGGAGATCCACTGGGATCCCAAGATGCCTGACGGGACCCCCAGAAAGCTCTGCGATGTCACAAAGCTCCATGAGCTGGGCTGGAAGCATAAGGTAGACCTGCCGGAGGGGATCCGGCTTTCGTATGAGTGGTTCCTGCAAAATATCGAACGCGCGAGGAATCTTTAGGGAAACGCTGATTAAAGCGTTTCCCCCGCCGGATTCGGGTCGCGAAGCGACATATTTCCGTTCCGAATCCGTGCGATCCCCCGGAGGGTCTAAGGAAATGCTGAATTATTCAGCATTTCCTTAGAGCCGGTTCGCCGGATTCGTATGAATGCCGCCATGGAGGAAAGTTTGATAATGTGTCA
>CAMNLO010000012.1 GCA_946543095.1 uncultured bacterium | reverse complement strand
TGCCGGGCGGATCGGGGACTTTCACCCCTTAGAACGTGCGCCCGCCGGGCGCACTAAAAAAAGCCCTCGGCTATCGCCGGGGGCTTTTCGTCAGGAAATTCTTATCTTAGTGCCAGTACCTGGCCGGGGTATATGCGGTTGGGATCCCGGATCAGGCCTTTGTTCAGGTTGAATATGTCCCGCCACATGGTTCTGTCCCCAAGCTGCTTCTCAGCGATGCTGCTTAAGCTGTCGCCGGACACAACTGTGTACTGTGAATGCCTCACCCAATAATAAGTATCATAGTATGTGTCATATAAACCAAGACACGCATCCATCCCCGCGTTGGAAGAGAGGGATTTCTCCAACACCGTCTCCCAGGAACCGTATTTGTTATAAAAGAACTCCGGTGTGCCGCCCATCTCATTGCCGTACTTTTCCAGATTGCTCTTCTTGACTTCTTCCAGTCCTCTCGGATCGTCCTGATAGCTTTCGAGGCGCATTTCGTTGCGGCGGGTGCTGACCGCTCTGGCGATTTCCTCGGTGGAGGCTCCCGCAGCCTCCATATAGGCGATCATCGCATACAGTTCTTTCATGCTGTCGTGATATTCTATTCTTTCCTGCTGCATCCTTGCGACATTCTCAGGGTCAGTCCAGTCAAATCCGGCATAATCCTTCAAACGTCCTGCGTCCGGATTCGGCGAATATCCGTATACGGCATTCGGATTTACGATGATATCCTCTGCCGCCCTGGGATTCAACATGGGATCATGCACATAGGCCGGTGCCGCCAGGGCTGTAATCGAAGCTGTCAGCAGCATTGCGGCGGAAAGCAAAGCCGCCCAGAGTCCTTTTCGCATCACTCTTACTTGTTTCATATCATACCTCCCATCTCTACCTGAAGAAATCCGGTAAAACCACTGAGCTTTAAGACATCGTAGAAGCTTTCGTTCACATTCTTAAGAACCATCTTTCCGCCCTTCCCCGCCAGCTCTCTGAAGGTCTTTAACAGCACCTTAAGCCCGGCGGAAGAAGTGTAGCCGGCCTTCGCCAGATCCAGGATGACACTTCATTGACATCCTGAAGCTCTCCCTCCAGCGCCGCCGAAAGCTCCGGAGCGGTCTTTATATCCAAGGGACCGTCGATGGCTGCGGTAAGCGTTTCCCCCTCCTTTGTGATCTTAATGTTCATCTGTCTCCTCGTCCTTTCAATAACGAAACACAAGTCTCATAACGTGATTTTAACACGGCTACCGTTCTTTCGCAAACAGAAACTTGGGGCTTTGTGTCACGGAAAGCGTTGCGTTTGGAAACCCCCGCCTGTACAATGAAAATCGGATATGGCACAGATTCAGGCAAGGGGACTGAGTTTTTCCTATGAAGAAAACCCGGACCCGGTATTTGAAAACGCTTCCTTTAATATCGATACGGACTGGAAGCTGGGGCTCATCGGCAGGAACGGGAAGGGGAAAACCACGCTCCTGAAGCTCCTTATGGGGAAATACGAGTATCGCGGAAGCATTACCTCCGGCACCCGTTTTGACTACTTTCCCTATCCGTTGACAGACACCGATGCTGCAAAAACAGGCGCCGAACTCTCAGAGCTCTGGAAGAATCATGTGCAGCTTTGGCAAGTGCTGATCCAGCTGGATCAGTTAAAGACTGATCCGGAATGCCTGTACAGACCTTTTTTCACCTTAAGCTTCGGTGAGCAGACGAAAGTCATGCTGGCTGTCCTCTTCGCCTCGGAAAATGAATTCCTTTTGATCGATGAACCCACAAACCATTTGGACGAATCAGCGAGGAACACTGTAAAGGAATATCTTTCCGCCAAAAAAGGTTTCATTTTGGTGTCCCATGACAGGGATCTGCTGGACCATGTCTGTGACCATATGCTGGTGTTAAATCGGGAGACCATCGAGGTACAATCGGGAAATTTCTCCTCCTGGCAGGATAACAAGGAAAAGCAGGACACATTTCACCGCTCGGAAAATGAAAAACACTTAAAAGAAATGGCGAAGCTGAAGCACGCGGCGGACAAAACCGGCCGGTGGGCGAAGAAAAGCGAGGGTACAAAGATCGGCTTCGACCCTGCGAAGGACCATGACCGAAGCATCTCCGCCAGAGCCTATATCGGCGGCAAAACGAAAAAGCTGCAGGCAAGGGTGAAGTCCTATGAAGCGCGTATCATGCGGGAGATGGAAGAAAAGGAAGGACTCCTGAAGGATATCGAAAAGGTCACAGATCTACAGCTCAGGCCTCTTTCCTATCATAAGGAGGTCCTGGTGGATGCCTCGGATCTTTCACTCAAATACCCTGATGCAAAAAAGCCCCTGTTTGAAAATCTGCGGTTTCAGATCAAAGGGGGAGACAGGGTCTGTCTCGCGGGGGAAAACGGATGCGGGAAATCCAGTATCTTAAAAGCCATTCTGAAACAGGCTGCGCATCCGGGAACGAACCCGGACGAAGAACTCCTGATCTCAGGCCGATTGATGGCAGGTTCCGGGGTGATCATATCTTATGTCAACCAAAACGCCGGTGATCTTTCCGGCTCCCTTAAGGATTTTGTCAGGCGCGGGGGATATGACGAGAGCCTGTTCCTTGCCGTCCTCAGACAGCTGGACCTCACGCGGGAGCAGTTCTCCAAACGGCTGGAGGACTACTCCGAAGGCCAGAAAAAAAAGGTCCTGATCGCAGCAAGCCTCATCACCCCTGCCCACCTTTATATCTGGGACGAGCCCTTAAATTACATTGATGTATTCTCAAGAATGCAGCTGGAGAAGCTGATCCTAAACTACAAACCCACTCTGCTGTTCGTAGAGCATGATGTCCGGTTCAGGGAGAAGATCGCCACGGAAGTGGTCAGGATCGATGGGGCCGCAGGGAGGCCGCGGCAAGCGGACATATGGTGATTTTCCGGGCCCGCTCATGCTATACTGTTTCCGAGAAACGAATCCGGCTGCAGGGAGGCCGGCAGCTGTCAGAAAGGAATGCAACATGAAGGGATTGATCCTCGAGGGAGGCGCCATGCGGGGGATGTTCACCTGCGGCGTGCTGGATGTGCTTATGGAACAGGGCATACGCTTCGACGGTGCCGCAGGGATCAGTGCGGGAGCGGTGTTCGGCTGCAACTACAAGTCCATGCAGCCCGGCAGGGCCATCCGCTATAATCTGCGCTTCTGCAAAGATCCCCGCTATGGAAGCCTGCTGTCATGGATCAAAACCGGGGATCTGTATGAGGCCGATTTCTGCTACCGCCTGCTGCCGGAACAGCTGGATCCCTTTGACCGGGATACCTTTGCGGAAAACCCCATGGAATTCTATGTGGGGGCCACGGATATCCGGACCGGGCGGGCAGTCTTTCACAGATGCACAAACGGCGGCGAATCGGATCTCAAATGGATGCAGGCCTCCGCCTCCATGCCCCTGATCTCCCGTCCTGTTGAAACGGGAAACTATCTGCTTCTGGACGGCGGGATCTCCTGCCCCATCCCCTACCGGTATATGGAATGCGCGGGCTATCACAGGAATCTCATCGTGCTGACGCAGCCCCTGGGTTTTGTTAAGAAGAAGACATCAGCGCTGCCTCTTCTCCGATTTTCGATGAAGGAGTACCCTGCACTGATCCGCGCCATGGCTGTAAGACACAGGCTTTATAACCGGCAGCTTGAAGAGATCGCGAAGCGTGAAGCCCTGGGGCATGCCTTTGTGATCCGTCCCCCAAAGCCCCTTGGGATCAGCCGGACCGAGAAATCGCCCGCAGAACTGGAGCGTGTCTACCGGATCGGAAGAGAGACCGCCGGAGAAAAACTGGATGAGCTGAAGCGGTTTCTGGACCGGAGGACTCTTTGTCAAACGACAGCGCAGCCGTTTACGTTCCGCCGGTAGTCCTCCTCCGTGATCGTGGGGGTTCCGGCTCCGTTATGGCGGCTTGTATGACCCCGGCGGTGGTGTCGGGAGTCAATAGTCTTTTGAAATTATTTTCTCAGGTATTCTGCCGACACCGGAAATTCAAAATAGGTATCCGGATAGGGCTCGTCCTTCAAGGTGAAATGCCACCACTCGCAGTCCAGGGGCAGAAACCCGTTCCGCAGCATGGTCCTCTGCAGAAGCATCCGGTTATCATACTGCTCCTTTGTCACCCCTTTATAATCCGGATGGGAGACCTCGCTGAACAGATCAAAGGGTCCCCCCATGTCCAGCTCCTTTCCGGTCTTCATATCCAGAAGCGTCAGGTCCACGGCGCTGCCCCGGCTGTGGCTGGACTGTTTTGCGATATAGCCCCGTTCAAAGAGCTCCTGCTTTTGAAGCTCCGGATAGAAATAGGGCTTCATCCGGATATCCGTGTCCTCTATGCCCCACAGCACAAAATGCCGCACCGCGCAGGCTGGCCTGTAGGCATCAAAGACCTTCAGGCGCAGCCCCTGGACCATCATTTCCCCGCTGACGGCCTTCAAGGCCCTGGCAGCCTCTATGGTGAGGAGCGCCACCGGCTCCTCATAGCCGTCGATCCTGTCCCCGATGAAATTGAAGGTGGAATGATACCGGATCTCCTGCACGATCCCGGGCACATGATCCGCCAGCACCACAAAGCCGGAGGGATCCTTCTTAAAGTGTTCCGCGTTCTTTATCATCTCCTGTCCTCTCTCTTTCCCGGTCTTCCGGACACTGCCTTCCGGGTATTTCCCACATCTTAAGATCTGATCCTCTCCCGGTCACACTCATAAACTGCCTTCGCTTTGCCCATCGCCGATCCGGATCACAAAGCCCTCATCCTCTGCGGTAAGAAGCAGCGTTCCGCCTTTCTTTAACCTCCCGAACAGGATCTCGTCCACAAACAGGGGCTTGATCTCATTCCGGATCACCCGGTCGATCTCCCTGGCGCCGTACTCCGTGCTGATTCCCCGCTTCCGGATGAGTCTGCAGGTTTCGTCATCATAGCGAAAGCGTATGGATCTCTTCTCCAGCGCTCCCTCCAGCTCTGAAAGCTTCTTTCGGATGATCCGGTTTGCCATATCCTCATCCATTCCGTGAAATACGATGATCCGATTCAGCCGGTTTCTGAACTCCGGCTGGAAGGTGTTCTTCACTTCCTCCATGATAACACCGCTGTCCAGGCTGCTTCTGGTGAAGCCGATGCTTTGCTTCCCGATCCGCTTTGCCCCGGCATTGGAGGTCATGATCAGGATCACATTCCTGAAGTCCGCCTTTCTGCCCTGATTGTCCGTTAAGGTGGCATAGTCCATAATGGACAGCAGCACATTGTAGATGTCCGCATGTGCCTTTTCGATCTCGTCCAGTAGGAGCACGCAGTGAGGGGTTTTCCGGATGCTTTCCGTCAGCAGCCCTCCCTCTTCGTAGCCCACATATCCGGCGGGGGCGCCGATGAGCTTTGCCACCGCATGCTTTTCCTCGTATTCACTCATATCAAAGCGGATCAGGCGGATCCCCAGCTCCTCCGAAAGGCTCTTTGCCACCTCGGTTTTCCCCACCCCGGTGGGGCCCACAAACAAAAGGCTGGCAAGAGGCTTGTCCTCCTCCAACAGCCCGGCCCTGGAAAACTTGATGGCGTTCACGACATGGACAATGGCTTCATCCTGCCCGAATACCCTGCTCTTCAGCCGCTCATCCAAAGTGGCCAGGCCATCGTCCTCATCGGTCTGCACGCTCTCCACAGGGACTCTGCAGATCTTCGTCAGGGTGTGTGCCACCACCTCTTTGTCCACCAGCTGGGGCCCCTCGGCAAGGGGGTGCAGCTTTCGGAAAGCCCCGGCCTCATCCATCAGGTCGATGGCCTTATCCGGCAGGAACCGTTCATTGATATGCTTTGCGCTCATACTCACGGCGTATTCCGGGACGCCTTCTTCATATTTGACGCCATGATAGCGCTCATAGGTTTCCTGAAGGCCCTTTAAGATCAGCCTGCATTCCTCTTCCGAGGGCTCCCGCACGTCAATATTCTGAAAACGCCGGATCACTCCTCTGCTGCGCTCAAAATGCTTTTTGTATTCCTCGTAGGTGGTGGCTCCGATGAACCGGATATGGTCGTCCTGAAGATAGGGCTTCAGCATATTGGAGGCATCCAGAGAGCCCTCTCCCACCGCTCCTGCACCGGACAGATTGTGGATCTCATCGATAAAGATGATGGGCTGCTTCTCTTCCCCCAGCTTTTTCAGCACAGTCTTAAACTTCTTCTCAAAATCCCCCCGGAACTGGGTGCCAGCCACCATACTGCCCAGATCCAGCTCAAAGACCCGGCTTTCCGCAAGCGGAGGCGGGACCTTTCCCGCATTGATCCTCTGGGCCAGACCGTAGACCAAAGCGGTCTTTCCCACCCCGGGCTCCCCGATGAACAGAGGATTGTTTTTTTCCTTCCTGCAAAGCACCTGGATGGCCCGCTCCAGCTCCTCCTCCCTGCCGATCAGGGGATTTGCGCTGTCCGCAATATCGTTCAGACAGACATACGTATCCCCCCATGCCTGGGAAGCGCTCTTTTCTGCGGCCTCTTTTTCCCCGGAAGACTCCCGTGGCCTCTCACCTGCGCCCCCTTCCTCTTCGAAACCGATGAGCTCCCGTAAAAGCTCTGCCTCCCCGATCTCCTGCTTCTTAAGAAAGTACAGGGCGTAGCTGTCCTCCAGCTGCCAGAGCCCCCGGATCAGATGGGGCACCCCCAGCACTTTCCTGCCGGCACTGGCCGCACTGGCGGCAGCATAGGAAAACATATACTGCGCCCCGGCGGAAAACTCGGGGGCTGCATCCTCCGTTCTGTCGATATGCGTATCCGTGTATTCCAGAAGCTCCCGCTGCAGCTCCCGAATATCCCCGCCGCATTGCTCTATCGCTTCCGAAAAATCCTCCTCATTCAGAAGCTCCAGCAGAAGAACCTCCGGGGTGACCCATTCCAGGTGCTTCTCTTCGGCAAAGGAAAACACATCGCCGATCAGCTTCTGTACTGCTTTATCGCCCTCCAAGCTACACCTCCTCCACAGTCATCCGGAAGGGGAAGCCCTTTTCCTTTGCCCACTGCAGGGCTTTGTTCACCCTGGACACCGCAATGTCCAAAGGATAGACCCCCACAGCGGCTCGTCCCTCATGATGCACCTGAAGCATCAGCGCCTCAGCCTTTGCCCGATCCTTGTGAAAGATCCGTACCAGCACCTCCACCACGAACTCCATGGTGGTGAAATCGTCATTGTGCATGACGACCGCATACTGTCCGGGTTCCTTCAGCCTGTCCCGGGTGCGTTCTTTGATCCCGCTTTGTGTGGCCACTTATGTATCCTTTCTTAAAAAAGCGGAGCTTCCTCTCAGGATGCCGGAAGCTCCGAATGCAAAACGCGGATGCTCTTCCCGAAGACCGGATGGATCAGATCCGGCCGCAGCTCGTCCATGGGGGCCAGTACAAAATCCCGGTTCTGGAGATCCGGATGGGGAAGCTTCAGAAACTCCGTATTGCGAAGCTCCTGGACATAGCCCCTTCTGCCCCTTTTCTCATAGAATAAAAGGTCCAGATCCAGCGTCCTGGGGCCCCAGTGGATCTCTCTCATCCTGCCCTGGCGCTCCTCCTCCTTAAGCAGCACGGAAAGCAGCTCCTCGGGTGTGTACAGGGTCCGGACCTCCATGGCGCCGTTTACAAAATCCGGCTGCTCCACGCCGCCATAGGGTTTTGTTTTGATGAAAGAAGAGGTTTTTGTGATACAAAGCTTCGGATCCCGGGAAAGCTGTGATAGCGCCTCTTTAAGCTGCCCCTCGGGATCGCCCAGATTGGCCCCCAGGGCCACATAAGCCCTGTTCCAGCCCCGCCCTATCTTTACGGAGACCGTTTCAAAGGGAAGGGGGATGGGTGCCTCCGGCTTTTCGATCTCCAGCTCCCCATAGACAATGGGGGGAAAGGCCAGAAGCAGCTCCTCCATCAGACCCTCCGCCGCATGCTCCAGAAGCCTGCAGGTCTTCGCCGCAAAGTGCTCTGAAAGGAAGCGGCAAACCGCCCCGTAATTTACCGTGTCCGTCAGCTCGTCCGAACGCCCCGCGGGGTGCAGGTCCAAAAATAAAGAGGCATGGATCAGAAAGCTCTGCCCCTTCTCATTCTCCTCGGAATAGACCCCGTGATGGGCAAAAACCCTTAAGCCTCTGATCCTGATCTCGTCCATAGCACCGTTTCCAGCATTTTGATAAATCTTGCGTTTTCCTTTACATCATGCACCCGGACATATTCATAGCCTGCCAGGACGGCCAGGGCCGTGGTGGCCAAGGTGCCCTCCAGCCGTTCCCCCACCGGCAGATCCAAAGCGAAACCGATGACGCTTTTTCTGCTGGCTCCCAGAAGGCAGGGATAGCCCATCTGCTTCAGCAGGGAAAGCTCCCCCAGAAGCTCCAGGTTTTCCTCCGGAGTCTTTCCGAAGCCGATGCCGGGATCCAGAATGATGTTCTCCTCTTTAATCCCCGCGGCCTTTGCGATATGTATGCTCTCCCGCAGATCCTGCAGCACCTCTTTTTTCAAGTCCGTATAGCCGCTGCTGGCTCTGAAATGCATGAGCACGCAGAGAGCGTCCCCCTCCGCCACGGTCTTTGCCATCTCCCCGTGATCAAAGCGCAGCCCGTGGATGTCGTTAATGATGTGTGCCCCTGCACGGAGGGCTTCCTTCGCCACCTCAGCCTTGTAGGTGTCCACGGAAACAGGCACTTCCAGATTCCTGCGGATCCCTTCGATCACAGGCAGAATGCGCTCCATTTCCTCCTCTGCGGAAACAAAGCTGCTGCCCGGGCGGGTGGATTCTCCTCCCACATCGATGATATCGGCCCCTTCCCGCACCATTTCCTCAGCCCGTTTCAGGGCGGCATCCACTGCAAGAAAGCTTCCTCCGTCGGAAAAGGAATCCGGGGTGCAGTTCAGGATCCCCATGAGCTTTGTGTGACGTTTACTGTGCACTGAGCCCTCCTTCCGGCACCGGGGGAGCCGCCTCCGCTGCGGGAGCGGCCTCGGAAGGAGCCGGGGTAACAGAGGCTTCTGTCCCTTCCACGGCAGGGGGTGCCGCCGGGTTCTCCCCCTCCGTGATAATGGAAAGGATCTGCTCCTCCGTCATGGAGACGCCTCTGCGGTTTAATTCCACCTGTAATGCTTCCCTGAGCAGAGCGTGATACTGATCCAGAGAAAGGGCTCCGATCTGTTCCGCGCTCATCTCGCTTAAGAGCTGTTTCATCAGATAGGTCTTGGTCAGAGGCTCCTCCTGCTTCGGCACCGACTGCTTCCCGCCGTAAACGATCACCGCTTCCCCCTGCTCCACATTGTCATAGATCTGTGCCGCCACTGCGGAGGGCAGGTTCACGCAGCCGTGTGAGCCGTTCCTTAAGTAAATATCCGAACCGAACTCCTTCCGCCAGCTGGCATCGTGAAGTCCGATATTGCCGTTAAAGGGCATCCAGTATTTGACCTTGGAGGCATAGCCCCTCCCCCGGAGCGTAGCATCCTTTTGTTTATAATTGATCTGGAAGGTTCCGTCGGGAGTGAAATCCCCGCTGGACACCTTGCCGGAGACGCAGTCTGTTTCCACCACCAGCTCCCCGTCCTTATACACGTAGATATGCTGGTTGTCCAGATCCACCTCCACGTAGCTGTTTCCGATCTCGTTCTCGCCGTAGTTTACGCCCTCGCAGTAGTATACCGGCCGGAACTCCCCCACCTCTCCCGCAAGGATCGCTTCACTCAGTTTCTGAATAGTGGACTCTCTGTCCATCCAGAAGCCGTAGTTTCCGCCGGGAACTTTGATGGTTTCCCCCGCTGTGGTGGTGAAGGTGTGCTCTGTGCCGATGGTATCAAACCGATTGGCCAGATAGCGCACATAGGCCTTCACCTGCTCTTCGTCCAGGGAATAGCCCGCTTCCTCTTCCTGTATCCAGGCTTCGAAGACCTCCCTGTCGATCAGAACCTCCTTCTCTCCGAAATGGATGGTAAGAAAGGCATCCAGGATCACGTCCAGGGGCTCCACCACGACTTCCGCTTCCTCTGCCGGTTCTACCGGATCCGGCGCAGGCTCCTCGGCAGAAGTCTGCTGCTGTGGTATGGTTTCCTGAGGGGCAGGCTCCTCGGGTCTGCCACAGGAGGAAACAATGAGCAGGGAAAACACAAGGGCCGCTGAGATCAGGCCCCTTTTAAAAATGTGTCTCATTCTGTTTCCGTGATCTTTCCGAAGCAATCTGCTGCCTCCATGATGTGTGCGGCGGGGCTTATGAAAGCTGTGCCGGGGATGGCCGTCCGATCCTGATATGGGAATATATCAGGCCGTCTGACCCTGATAAGGGAATGCATCCGGCTGCCTGTCTCCGGCATAGGACCGCGGATGGCCACCCGGCCCTGATATGGGACTGCGGAAGGCCGCCATCCCGGGAAACGCCGGATCTCTAAAAGCCTTCCGGATCAGGCAAAATGTGAGCAAGGCTATAAGCCGGGTTCTGTGAGCGGAGTGATCCGCCCGGCAATCATCTATCTTGGAGGATCGTTGCCGATCTCCTAAAGCGGCCTACCCGGAAGCTGGCAGGGCACCTTCGCTTCCTGTCTGACCTTGCTTCGGATGGGGTTTGCACGGCTCCCCCCGTCACCGGGGGGACGGTGGTCTCTTACACCGCCTTTTCACCCTTACTGCCCGTTTCCCCGCGAAACAGGTTTCGCGGGGACCCTGAGAGGGAGGCAGCGGTAATTTTCTGTTGCACTTTCCCTGGAGTCGCCTCCGCCGGACGTTATCCGGCATCCTGCCCTGTGAAGCCCGGACTTTCCTCAGCCGGATGGCTGCGATTGCCCGCCTTACTCACATATTCGTCTTTCTGACCCTTATCCTCTATAATACGGATCGCTCCGCCGCTTTGCGGCTTACGCGATCCTTCCCGCATTTTATTTTATTATACGGCAAAATACGACCCGCCGATAAATTCCCTGCAGATGGAGTTCTGGGGCACCACCTCGGGGTTCACCCCCAGGAAGTATTCCAGAAACTTCAAAAGCCGCTTGGCTTCCAGATACTCGGGATCCTCCTTCCGGATGCTGAAAAGAAGCGGCTCCGCATACTGCTTCATCACCGCCAGCTCATAGATCAGCGCGGAATTGAACATGAAATCCGCCTCCTCCTGGAAGGGGAAGATATACAGCTCCTCTCCCCGTCTGACGGAGGGCCACATGGAGAAGGTCCTCTGAGCGGAAGCCCCTCTGGTCCTGTGATCCCGGACCATACGCCTTAATAGTCTGGCGTCGGTGGTGGGGATCCTGTTGTGATCATCGATATTAATTGTGGTCAGGGCGCTGATATAGATCTTATACTTGCTCTCATCCGGCAGGGCGTAGGTCATTTTCGGATCCAGCCCGTGGATGCCTTCGATGACCAGCACGTCATCCGGCCCCAGCTTCAGCTTCTTTCCATTATACTCTCTTTTTCCGGTCTTGAAATTATAGGTGGGCATATCCACCTCTTTTCCATCCAGGAGCATCAGGCAGTGGTCATTGAACAGCTTTGCGTCCATGGCCTCCATGCACTCATAATCATAATTGCCGTCCGCATCCCTGGGGGTGTGCTCCCGTTCCACAAAATAATCATCCAGTCCGATGGGATGAGGGATCAGCCCCTGGGTCCTTAGCTGAATGGAAAGCCGGTAGGAGAAGGTGGTCTTTCCGGAAGAGGAGGGACCCGCGATCAGGATGAATTTCACTCCCTTTCTGCCGGCGATCTGCTTGGCGATCTCACCGATGCGCCGCTCCTGCTCCGCCTCCTGCATCAGGATCAGGTCGTTCATCCTGCCGTCGCAGATCATGCGGTTTAAGTCTCCCACATTCTGGATAAAGAAGGTCTGATTCCATTTGCTGGTCTGATCCAGGGTATGAAAGAGCTTGGGTCTGGGCACAAATTCCTTTGCGGCGTGGGCATCCCCGATGGCTGGAAGGATCAGCAGCAGGCCTTCCTCATAGGGCCGCACCTCAAATTCTTTCAGATAAGAGGTGTTGGGCAGCATGGCGCCGTAGAAATAATCAAAATAACCATCCAGGTAATAAATGTTCACAGCAGAGTTCCTGCGGAAACGGAACAGCTGTTTTTTATCCTCCATCCGCTGTTTGTCGAAGACCTCCATGGCCTCCTCCATGGTGTATGCCAGCTTCATGAGGGGAAGCTTTGCCCTGACGATGGCTTCCATCTGTTCCTGAACCTTTGCGGCCACATCCTGCAGATCCAGGGGCTTATTGAAATGGACATAAAGGCCGTTGCCAATGGCAAAGTCCACAATGGCACGAAGCCGTTCCCCGTCCGGGCCGTCCACATCCAGGGCCTGATGGATCGCCTTCACCATGACCATTATGGCGGTGCGCTCATAGATCCTTCTGCCGATGGGGGAAGTGATGCGGACAAATTCCAGAGTTCCATCCTTCTCCAGGGGGCGGATCAGCTCTTTTAACTTTCCGTTTAATACGCATCCTACGATCTCGTGATCGTATTCCTCCTGATACTCATCTGCCACCCTTTCCAGCAATATACCGATAGGATACTCTTTTAATTTTTCACCGATCCTGACTTTCACTGTTTCTGCCAAGGCCTTCTACCTCCTCTAAAAGTTTGGCGGTCTCTTCCCGCTTTTCCCTGTGAGTATCGCCCGTTTTTTTCAGCATCTCCAGGATATTCTGCAGTCGTGACTGCTCTTTTATCAGCCAGTTATTTAATAGCGCATGCTTTTTCTTTAACAGCAGGGGACCGTAACGGTCCTCTATGGTTTCCCGTTCCGGAACATAGCTCCAATCCGTATGCTTCCCGCAAAGCGCAAACTTCATCGGAAAATAATACTTTCCCTCCTCGAAGACGATCTCCTCCTCCGCGGGAGAAAGTCCCTGTTCCCTGAAAAAGCTTCTGACCAGAGGGATATCCGACTGGGGCTGCAGGATCAGTTCCTTTGTCTGATGCAATACCTCAGCTCCCCGCTCCAGGATCCCCAGCATCAGCTTTCCCCCCATACCCGCCAGGATCACTGTTTCCGCTTCCTCCGGGGCTATGGCCTTAAGACCGTCCGAGAGCCGGATATGGATCCGGTCCTCCAGACCATATTCCATAACATGTGTTTTTGCTGCCTGAAGGGGTCCTTCCCGCAGGTCTGTGGCCACCACCTCCGGTGCAATGTCCATCAGCACGAGATAGACGGACAGAAATCCGTGATCACAGCCCACATCCGCCACCCGGTTCCCCGGGCTCACCATATGGGCGATGGTCTTCAGTCTTTCAGACAGGGGAATGCCGCTCAATCCAGATAATCCTTCAGCTTCTTGCTCCTGCTGGGATGGCGCAGCTTTCTGAGGGCCTTCGCCTCGATCTGCCGGATCCGCTCTCTTGTCACGTTAAACTCTCTGCCCACTTCCTCCAAAGTCCTTGCTCTGCCGTCCTCCAGTCCAAAGCGCAGGGTCAGGACCTTCTTTTCCCTGTCGGTCAGGGTGTTCAGGACCTCCTCCAGCTGCTCTCTTAACAGGGTAAAGGCCGCAGCGTCCGCCGGCACGGGCACATTCTCGTCGGGGATAAAGTCTCCCAGATGGGAATCCTCCTCCTCGCCGATGGGGGTTTCCAGGGACACAGGCTCCTGGGATATCTTTAAGATCTCCCGCACCCGCTCCACGGGCATGTTCATGACCTCCGCGATCTCTTCCGGGGTAGGCTCCCGCCCCAGCTCCTGCAAGAGCTGCCTGGAAACGCGGATCAGCTTGTTGATGGTCTCCACCATATGCACCGGGATGCGGATGGTCCTGGCCTGGTCCGCAATGG
>CAMNLO010000011.1 GCA_946543095.1 uncultured bacterium | reverse complement strand
GGGGTCTTCCGCGATCTCCGGAGTCTGCGTCCTGCGTTGTTTCCGGAGCCTGCCCTGTCCTGCATGGAGGGGTCTCCCGTGAATCAAAGACAGCCCCGGTGTGTGGCTTACGATAGAGTAGTCCGGCAGAAAGCCCGTGATGGCCGTGCGGGATCCGCATCGTAATCGGTTTGTTTCGCAAAACGCTTCGCAGCCTGCGTGGATCCCCCCTTTGCCTGCGGCAAAGCCGCCGCAAAGAATCTGCAAAGATAATGTAATACTTTTACCCGTATTTACATCAACAATATTTTGGTTTCAGGCAATCATTTTCAAGTATCAGGTTTGATTTCTGTTTGAATTTTGAGTGGCACATGATTTGCCAAAAGACACCCCGAAGGGGCATAAGACCTGCTATAGAACAGGCTGGCTTATTTCGTCTTTCCCACCTCCCTTCCCGGCTGTCGGGGAGGTATCCACGCACAGCGTATTATACGTTGCCTTCCCGACAAACGCAATAGGGAAATGGAATTTCGTATGTTATTTAATAATGCCCCCGACACTTGTTAAAAAAGTCTTACAAAATCCTAAAAAACCTTGACAAATACGTTATTTGCGCTTATATATTGATTATAACGAGCCGCTTCCGCGGTTCTTATGATGCTCGGGAAAAACCCGACGAATACGTCAATATTTAAGGAAGGAGTTTCAAATGAACAAAACAGAATTGGTGGAAGTGATCGCTGAAAAGGCTGAGCTTTCCAAGAAAGATGCCGAGGCTGCTCTTAAGGCCTTCACCGCTGCTGTTTCCGAAGAGCTTGCAAAGGGTGGAAAGATCCAGTTAGTCGGCTTCGGTACCTTCGAAGTGGCAGACCGCGCAGCCAGGACAGGCAAGAACCCCCGCACCGGCAAGTCCATGAAGATCGCCGCCTCCAAGGCTCCCAGATTTAAGGCAGGCAAAGCTCTTAAGGATGAGGTCAACAAGAAGAAGAAATAATTTCTGTTATTTCTGATTTCAACGGAGCCGCGCGTTTTCTACCGCGCGGCTCTTGTTCTTTGAGGAATTTTCATGCGACTGGATAAGTATTTAAAGGTGTCCCGGCTCATCAAGCGCCGGACCGTGGCAAACGAAGCCTGCGATGCCGGCAGAGTCCTGGTGAACGACAAGCCCGCCAAGGCCTCCTATGACGTGAAGGCGGGGGATGTGATCTCCATCCGCTTCGGCAGCCGGGAAACGAAGGTGGAGGTGCTGACCGTGAAGGAAACGGTGCGGAAGGAAGAGGCCGCGGATATGTATAAGGATCTGGGAAGCTCCCCCGCTGCCGTCAGCGGACAGAGTCTGTGAAAGTTGACATAAATTTTTTACATAACTGTTGACAACCCCACTGTTTGCCCACTATACTAAGGAAATGCTGAATAATTCAGCATTTCCTTAGCCCCTCCGGGGGATCGCACGGATTCGGAACGGAAATATGTCGCTTCGCGACCCGAATCCGGCGAGGGAAACGCTTTAATCAGCGTTTCCCTAACTTCGGAGTCATTTTTGCGCGGTTCGGAAGCGTCCCAAAGGGAAGGGATCCGCGCCTGCTGCGTCCGAATTATTTCAACTCATTATGCAAACAAAGCAGAAACCGAAATATGCCCAGAAAACCGCATACACAAAAACCGGCGGGATCACCCTGTTCACGAACCTGCTGGTGCTTCTGGCGGTGGCCGGGATCTGCATCACCGTGGGCGTGGCGTACTATAACTGCAGGATCAAGCAGAACGGCTACGACGAGAAGCTGGAGTCTCTGACCTCCCAGATCGAAGCGGAGGAGGAACGGACCCGGGAGATCGAGGAATACGAGAAATACACCCACACGAAGCAGTTTGTGGAGGAAGTGGCAAAGGACAGACTGGGGCTTGTCTATCCGGGGGAGATCGTGTTCATCCCGGAGGACGACTGATGGAGAATATCGCGGAAACGGCCTTTTACCGTCGTTTCAAACAGAATATGGAGCAGTTTTCCCCGGTGGGTGAGAAGGATCTCATCACAGCCGGGATCTCGGGCGGTCCGGATTCGGTCTGCCTTCTTTTTTTGCTCCTGACCCTGCAAAAAGAAAAGAGATATGGAATACAAGTGGTCCATGTGAATCATATGCTCCGTCCCGATGCTTCCGGGGACGCAAGTTATGTGGATAAGTTATGCAAACTATTTCAGTTAACCTGCATAACGGTGGAAAAGCCAGTGGATAAGCTTGCGGATAAGTGGAAAATATCTACTGAGGAGGCGGGCCGCAGAGTGCGTTACGAAGCCCTGCGGGAGGCTGCGGGAAAGGCCCTTTCGGCTCCGGAATGCCCTTATTCCCGCTCTCTCATCGCCCTTGGCCACCATCTGGACGACCAGGCGGAGACCGTTCTGTTCCGGCTGTTCAGGGGCTCCGGCATCGCCGGCCTTTGCGGAATGCGTCCCTTACACGGCGATCTGCTGCGGCCTCTCTTATCCTTTTCCAAAAGCGAGATCCTCGGGTTTCTCGCGGAACACAATATCGGCTACCGGATCGACGAGACCAACGCACAGGACCATTACACAAGAAACAGGATCCGGGGAAGCATCCTGCCTCTGGCAAAGGAGCTGGTGAACGAACAGGCCCCTTCCCATATCGCCGCTGCGGCGGATAAGCTTTCGGTGATCCGGGAGTTTCTGGATGAGGAGGCTGAAAAAGCCTTCGGAGAATGCGTATCCTTTGCGGAAAACGAAGACCTGCTGATCCGCATGCCGCCCTTCCTTTCCCTGCATCCGGCCCTTCGCCCCCATCTGCTGATCCTCTGCTTTGACCGCCTTTGCTCCACGAAGGATATTGGGGAGGAACACATTGAGGCGCTCTTAGCCCTGTTTTCCCGCCAGAGCGGCAAGCGTCTCTCCCTTCCGGGAGGAGTGAGCGCCCTCCGGGAATCCGATCATATCAGACTGAGGCAGCGGGCTCCAAAAGGGTCCGAAGACCCGGAGGCTTCCGTAAGCTTTCGGGTGCTCCCGAATCCCTTCTCCTCCCCTCTTGAGGTTCCAAAGAGCGATTGTAAAAAATATCTCGATTATGATACAATGAAAAATACGCCTGTCCTGCGTCACAGACTGCCCGGAGACTATCTCTATGTGGACGGAGCATCGGGAGTTCTGCATAAAAAAAGTCTGAACAGACTCCTGATCGACAAAAAGATCCCGGTGTCGGAGAGAGATGCCCTTCTCCTTCTGGCGGACGGAAGCCACGTGCTCTGGGTCCTGGGATACAGGATCAGCGCGGCAGCGAAGATTTCGGAAGAAACGGAGAGAATTCTGGAGGTGACATGGACAAGATCAAAATCCTGATCGATGAACAGACTGTGGATAAGAGGATCAACGAGCTGGGCGAACAGATCAGCGCGGATTATGCGGGAGTCTCCGAGCTGCACCTGGTGTGCGTATTAAAGGGCGGAGCCTTCTTTATGTGCGAGCTGGCCAAGCGCATCACTGTCCCGGTGTCCCTGGACTTCATGAGCGTGTCCAGCTACGGCAGCGAAACGAAATCCAGCGGCGTGGTGAAGATCGTCAAGGATCTGGACGAGCCCCTGAAGGATAAGGATGTGCTGGTGGTGGAGGATATCGTGGACTCCGGCCGCACCCTGTCCTATCTGCTGGAGATCATCCGGAACAGAGGGCCTAAAAGCGTGAAGCTGTGTACTCTTCTGGACAAACCGGACAGACGGGTCATGGATGTGAAGGTGGACTACACCGCCTTCGAGATCCCGGACGAATTCGTAGTGGGCTACGGCCTTGATTATGACCAGAAATATCGCAATCTCCCTTATATCGGTGTATTAAATGAACAATAATAAGAACAACCGTGAAGCACCCAACATCAACCTCTATTTCCTGATCATCATCCTGCTTCTGGCCTTCACGGCCTGGGTGGGAACCTTAAGGCCCCACAGCGAGTCCTGGACCATGGGGCAGCTGGAAAAGGCACTGGCATCGGAAAACGTGGCGGACGCCGTGATCACCCCCAATGCCGAGGGCCAGACGGGAAGCGTCTCCATCACCTTAAAAAGCGGCGAAACAAAGACAATGTACGTTACGGACGTTTCGGCGGTGGAGGACCGGTTAAAGCAGGCGGGGTTAGACCCTCTGGTGAAGGATATCCCCAGGGAGAACTGGTTCTTAAGCGATGTGCTGCCGGTGCTGATCGTTCTCGTGGCGGTGGTCTTTTTCTTTGTGATCATGAACGGCCAGGGAGGCGGCGCCAATTCCCGGATGATGAATTTCGGGAAATCCAGGGCAAAGCTGGCGGGAGACGACGGCAAGAAGAAATTCGCGGATGTGGCCGGGCTTCAGGAGGAAAAGGAGGATCTCACAGAGATCGTGGACTTCCTGAAGGATCCGGGAAAATATACCAAGGTGGGGGCAAGGATCCCCAAGGGCGTCCTTTTGGAGGGACCTCCCGGCACCGGTAAGACCCTTTTAGCCAAGGCTGTGGCAGGAGAGGCGGATGTCCCCTTCTTAAGCATCTCCGGCTCCGATTTCGTGGAGATGTTCGTGGGCGTGGGGGCAAGCAGGGTGAGAGACCTGTTTGCCGACGCGAAACGCCATTCCCCCTGCATCGTTTTCATCGATGAGATCGACGCCGTGGCGCGGCGCAGAGGCACCGGCATGGGCGGCGGCCATGATGAAAGGGAGCAGACCTTAAACCAGCTGTTGGTGGAAATGGACGGCTTCGGCGTGAACGAAGGGATCATCGTCATGGCGGCCACCAACCGGGTGGACATCCTGGATCCCGCCATCCTGCGTCCCGGACGCTTTGACAGAAAGATCGCGGTGTCCAGGCCGGATGTCAGAGGCAGGGAGGAGATCCTGCAGGTCCACGCAAAGAACAAGCCTCTCGGGGATGATGTGAACCTGGAGGAGATCGCCAGGACCACCGCGGGATTTACCGGGGCGGACCTCGAAAACCTGATGAACGAGGCTGCCATCAGCACCGCCAGGGAAAACAGAGGGTATCTGAAGCAGGATGACATCAACAAGGCCCTGATCAAGACCGGCATCGGCTCCGAAAAGAAAAGCCGCATCATTTCCGAAAAGGAAAAGAAGATCACCGCCTATCACGAAGCGGGCCATGCCATTCTGTTCCATGTGCTGCCGGATGTGGGCCCTGTATACACCGTGAGCATCATTCCCACGGGCGTCTCCGCGGCAGGCTACACCATGCCGCTGCCGGAGAAGGATGAGATGTTCCTGACCCGGAACAAGATGCTGCAGGACGTAATGGTGAGCCTGGGAGGGCGCATCGCGGAGGAGCTGATCTACGGCTCCACGGACATCACCACAGGCGCCTCCGGGGATATCAAGAAGGCCACCAAGACCATCCGCCGCATGATCACCCGCTACGGCATGAGCGAGAAGCTGGGGATCATCTCCTACGAGGACGATGAGGACGAGGTGTTCATCGGACGGGATCTGGCCCACCAGAGAGCCCATTCCGAGGCCACTGCCTCCGAGATCGACCAGGAGATCAAGCGGATCATGGATGAGTGCTATGACAAGGCGAAAAAGATCATCCTGGAGCATATGGATGTGCTCCACCGCTGCGCAGAGCTGCTGCTGGAGAAGGAGAAGATCACCAGGGAGGACTTCGAAGCACTCTTTTAAAGAAATTGTATAAAATGAACAGAAAACGAAGGCATTTGTTTGATATTTTGATGAAATCCGCGGATTGCGGCGGATACGGGATGGTGTTAGTATAATAGCCGTACCCCCCAATACATTTGTTATACCCCAAAGAAATACCTTCTCAAGAAAAAAAAGCGCTTACGCGCTTTTTTTTCTTGAGAAAAATCATTCCTATTTTTCTTGAGAAAATCCATTCTTCTTTTAAGATTTTAAACTCTGCTTGTTCTCGTACATCTCCTTGTCCGCCCGCTCAAATACCTCCGAAACAAAGCTGTCGGTCTCAGGCCTGTATTCCGACATTCCCGCGGCCATGATCACGCCTTCCCCGTCCTTCACATTCTCCCGGACCCGGTTCCGCAGCTTCTCCATCAGCTCATGTCTCGACGTGTAATCGTTGCCCCTGAGGAACACTACAAACTCATCGCCCCCCACTCTGAACACGGGGCTGTGCACGAAAATATCACACAGAAGACGCACCGATTCCTTGATGTACTCGTCTCCAGCCGCGTGTCCATGGGTGTCGTTAACCTGCTTGAGATTATTGGTGTCGCATACCACCAGCGCAAAGGTGAGATAATCCATGCCGGTGTCCATGTTTCCCTGTAAGGTTTCTTCCAGCTCCCTGTAGGCGGTCTTGTTCTTGACTCCCGTCAGTTCATCCCTCCTGGCCAGCTCCTTCTCGGTCTTCAGCTCCTTCAGATGCTGTTTTTCCTTCCGGACCTCGTCATCCACATTTTCCACGCCGATGATAAAATGGGTTCCGTCGCTGCTCTTCCGGACCGTCATCCTGGTGTACTTGGGCCTGCCGGAGGACAGGATACGGTAGGTGATGCTGTAGATCCTGTGGTTTTCCAGGGCGGATATCATGTTGTCCCTGTTCACGAAATCCATCACCGCCTCTCTGTCCAGCCGGTAGATCGCCTGCGGAACATTGAGAATGCATTCTTTATAGAAATCCTCTCCGGTTTTATTGATCTCCAGCTGTCCGTAGAGATTATTGACCTGATAGCACACATAGGAGGAATCCACAATGTCCACATAATAGACCTCGTCATAGTTGGAGGCCAGGCTTTCCGCGATCTGGCTGAAGGTAATGGTCTTTTTCTGATTCTCCTTCTGTGCCTTCTCCGCATTCAGCTCATCTTCGATGTCCTTTTCATAGAAGATCAGATACTGATTATTGCTCTCACGCATCACCGTGAACAGGAAGAACCTGGGTTTCCCCTTTATCATGACCCTGTATTTGAAAGAAAAGGATCTCTTGCCCTCCAGGCTCTTCAGCATCTTCTCTTTCTCGTAAAAGCTCTTTGCATATTCCCGGTCTTCCGGATATACGCATTCGTCAATGGAATCCAGCACCTCCCGAAAGAAATCCTTTCCCTCCGCCGTTGCATTGATGGACATATATTTCTGGCTTTTTGCGAACAGCTGGTATTCGCTGGATTCTATTTCGATGTAGAAGATGGCTTCATAATCCTCCGCCATAGCGGAAGCGATGCGGTCATGGATCTCCTTCTCCTGCTTTTCACCGGACTGCACGAAGGAATGCGCCAGACTGATCCCGATCATCAGCCCGATGGCGTAAAAGGGGAGAAAGGCATATAAGATCTGGAGTATCAGAAATCCCCCCAGCACCAGGCTTGTCACCGCCACCGCTTCATACCGCACCTTCTGGCGCCCGGTGCTCTTATGAGCCACAGTCAGCATATAGGCGGTGATCACGGTATAGAAGGCGATCTGAAGCAGAAAGGCGAGATACCTGCCGGATTCCCCGATATACTCGTGGGCATCATTATAGTAAAATATGAAATGAAAAAAACAGTTGAACAATAGGCACAGCAGCCCGATGGCGACCATTGTCCACACACCGTAAAGCAGCGCATTGCTGCTGCGGCCGCTCTTGTCCAGATATGCCACGATATACCGCGTCCATGTCAGCATGGTCACCAGCATGAACATGAAATACAAAACAGTCAGGGAATATATAATGGGAAACAGTCCCGGCACCTCCCTGTGCTCATACAGGATCCCCCAGGACATATCCACGAAAAAGTAGCAGCTTGCGGCAAGAACGAAATGGTTATAGCGTACCGTTACCAGCCTTTTCTCAGTCTGGCCTTTTTCTCTGAATCCGAAATCCTTCAGTGATTCCCGGTTTAATATCAGGTTTATGATCAGAAGTGATGCCGGAACCATTGAGTATATCATTTGCTTTTTCAGTCCTCTGTATATCCGTCAAAACAAACACAAGCCTTTGCATTCTTATATTGAGTTTACATCTGTTTTGCCGATTCTTCAAGCTTAGGGAAACGCTGATGAAAGCGTTTCCCCCGCAGAGTGCGTGACAGACCGAACGCACCAGCAAAAAACTCCGGGACAGCCCTGACGGCTGCCGCCGGAGTTTCACTGTCTGCATCAGCTGCCGCGGGATCCTTATTTCGGCAGCACCAGGTGGGCCGGCTTGCCTCCCACCATGATGGGGCTGACTTCTCCTTCGATCAGCGGGGAAGCGTATCTCACAAAATCATTGCTGATGAAGGTGCCCCCGTTTGTAATCCACTCCATGGGGACCTTTTTCTCCACATTGGCGATATCATTCACGTCATGGCGTCCAAGGGCACACACATAGGGATCATCGGAGGCTCTCTCCAGAAGGATGACCTTTCCCGTCTCCCCTTCCGAAGCAGCCTTAACGGCGGCTCCGCCCACATTGAAGGCTTCCTTATTATCCGTGTAGGAGGCCAGATGGGCGCCACAGCGCTGCAGGGCGGAAAACTCGATGCTCCTGGTCTTGCAGCCCAGCTCCGCCGACAGCATATTGGACAGGAAGGCCGCGGTGCCGGAAAGCTGCTTGTGGCCGAAGGAATCCACGAAATCCGTGTGGGAGCCCATTTCGAAAACATACTTGCCGTCTGCCAGATGGATGCCCTCGGAAACGCAGGCAACAACGCTCTTCTTGCCGCCCTTCTGGATCTCCCTGATCTTTTCCGTAAAAGCCTTCGGGTCAAAGTCCAGCTCCGGCAGATAGATCAGATCCGGGCCTTCGTTGTCGTCGCCCTTAGCCAGCACTGCGGAGGCGGTGAGCCAGCCGGCGTTTCTGCCCATGATCTCCACCACGGTGACCTGCTCGATATCATACACCAGGCTGTCCCGGACCAGCTCCTTTGTCATGGCCGCGATGAACTTGGCGGCGGAGCCGAAGCCGGGGGTGTGGTCCGTAATGGCAAGGTCATTGTCGATGGTCTTGGGAACCCCCATAAAGCGGATATCGGAGCCCTTCTCCTTTCCGTAGGCGGAAAGCTTCGCAATGGTGTCCATGGAATCGTTGCCGCCGATATAGAAGAAGGCGTCGATGTCGTTTTTCTTTAAGATATCGAAGATCTTATCGTAGAGTGCCTCATTCCCCTTGATCTCCGGCAGCTTGTAGCGGCAGCTGCCCAGATAGGAGGAAGGAGTGCGGCGCAGCAGCTCGACGTCCAGGTCATTCCTGACATACTGCCCCATATCCACGATACGCTCCTCCAGAAAGCCCTGGATGCCGTTGCGCATGCCGAAGACCGTCTCCACGCCGATGTCCCTTGCGGTCTTATAAACACCCGCCAGTGATGAATTGATGACGGAGGTGGGTCCGCCTGATTGTCCAACTATGATCTTTTTCATATCCTTCTCCTCTCCTGCTGTTTCTCGCGATTTTTCCTCATATAATCGTTGATCTTTTCTTCGTCCCAGCTTTCCGGTCAGAGTCCGACAATCATGTCGGCTGCTCCTTTCCATGGCAGGACGGACCTCCTTTCCTCTCTACTTGATGATCCTTCTTATGGCTGAGATCCCGCGGTAATTCGCGTTTGAGATCTTGATACCCGTGCGCTCCGTGGAGGCGTGGACGATAAGCCCCCCTCCGATATATAAGCCCACATGGCCCGGATAACAGATGATATCGCCGGGCTGGGCCTCCGCCAAAGACCCCACCGCCACGCCGGCGCTGCGCTGCCCCGTGGAATTGCGGGGAATGGAATAGCCGAAATCACTGTAGATCCGCCAGGTAAAGCCGGAGCAGTCCGCTCCGTTGGTCAAACTGGTACCGCCGGCCACATAGGGATTTCCCACATACTGGCAGCCGTACATGGCGATCTTCTTGCCCAGATCCGAGCCCGCGGAATTCTGGATCACGGAGGTGTCCACCTTTCTCCCGGAGGCGGTGGTGGGATTGGGATTGGATGCGGCCTTTGCCGCGGCCTCCGCCTGGCGGCGTTTCCGCTCCTCCTCCTGCAGGCGTTTGATCTCCGCGTTCTCCGCGGCGATCTGTTTTTTATACTGGCTGGCCAGAGCCTCCGCCTGCCGGATCTTATCCTCGTAGGCGTCGGACTCGGCTTTCAAGCGGCTCTTTACGGAATTCAGCTCCTTCTGCTCCTCCACCAGCTCGCTCTTATCCGCCTGGAGGGAGGCTTCCGTTTCCTCAAGCTCTGCTTTTTCCCGGTCCACCTGGTCTCTGAGCTGTGCCACCAGCTTCGTGGTCTCCTGATATTCCGTCAGGAGCTTTCTGTCGTATTCATAGAGCTGCTCGATGTACTCGGCCCGGGTGAGCAGGTCTCCGAAGGACGCGGCTCCCATGAAGATGTTCAGATAGCTCTCGTCCCCCCGCTCGTACATATAGCGGATACGGACCTTCATGGCCTCGTATTCCTCCTGCTCCCGCTTCACGGCGTCGGCATAGGCCTGCTTCGCGGCCTCCAGCTCCTCGCCCTTGATGACGATCTGGGCCTCCGTCTCGCTGATCTGGTCCTCCAGGAGGGAGATCCCCGTCATCAGGTTGATGAGCTCCGCGTTCACATCCTGGATCTCCTCCTCGATGATCGACTGCTCATCCTCCAGATCCGAGATCTGCCCCTGCACCGAGCTCAGCTGGTTCTGGTGCTCCTTCTGCTGATTCTGCAGGTCGCTGATCTTGTCGGCACGGGCCGGCAACACCGCCCCCGCCAGCATCGCCGCCACCATCGGGACCACGGCAAATATCGCGATGCACTTCCTTATCCTGTTCAGTTGTCCAAGGCGACTTCTTCCCATTTAGCCGGTTCTATTATCAAACCCCTTTTCATGCGTCTGTGATAACCACCGCATCCTCACGATCAACCCAGCCCCGGTGCTGTGTGACAAGGAAGGACTCCTAGGGAAACGCTGATGAAAGCGTTTCCTTAATACATGATCAGAATTCACAGGTACCCACAGTGCGGGGATACGGCAGCACATCCCGGATATTCGCCATACCCGTCACATACATCACCATTCTCTCGAAGCCCAGTCCGAAGCCGCTGTGGACCACGGTGCCGTACTTCCTCAGATCCGTGTAGAACTCGTAATCCCCGGCGTTTAAGCCAAGCTCATTGATGCGGTTCATCAGCTTGTCGAAGTCCTCTTCACGCTGGCTTCCCCCGATGATCTCCCCGATGCCGGGCACCAGGCAGTCCATGGCCGCCACAGTCTTCCCGTCCGGATTCTGCTTCATGTAAAAGGCCTTGATCTCCGCCGGATAATCCGTCACGAACACGGGCTTCCCGAAGACCTTCTCCGTCAGATATCTCTCATGCTCCGTCTGGATATCGCTGCCCCAGTGCACCGGATAGTCGAATTCCGCGTTGTGCTCCGTAAGGATATTGATGGCTTCCGTGTACGTGATCCTGCCGAAATCGTTCTCCACCACATTGTGGAGCCGCTCCAGAAGCCCCTTGTCGATCATGTCGTTGAAGAACTTCATTTCCTCGGGAGCATTGTCCAGGCAGTAGTTGATAATGTATTTCAGCATGGCTTCCGCACAGGCCATATTGTCGTTTAAGTCCGCAAAGGCGATCTCCGGCTCGATCATCCAGAACTCCGCCGCATGCCTTGTGGTATTGGAATGCTCTGCCCGGAAGGTGGGCCCGAAGGTGTACACCTTCCCGAAGGCCATGCAGAAGGCCTCCACATTCAGCTGGCCGGAAACCGTCAGATTCACGGGCCTGCCGAAGAAATCCTGAGAGTAATCCACCCCGCCCTCCGGAAGCTTCGGAACATCATTTAAGTCCAGCGTGGTGACCTGGAACATCTCCCCGGCCCCTTCCGCGTCGGAGGAGGTGATGATGGGCGTGTGCACGTACACAAAGCCCAGGTCCTGAAAGAACTGATGAATGGCGTAGGCCACCATGGAGCGGATCCTGAACACCGCCTGGAAGGTGTTGGTGCGGGGGCGGAGATGCCCCAGCGTCCTTAAATACTCGAAGGTGTGGCGCTTTTTCTGCAGGGGATAGTCGGATCCTGCCACGCCGTCCACGCGGACCTCCTCCGCCTGCAGCTCAAAATCCTGCTTTGCCTCCGGGGTGTGAAGGATCTTCCCCTTTACCGTTACGGCACTGCCCACCCCCAGGTGGCAGATCTCGTCGAAATTTGCCATGGTGCTGTGATACACCACCTGGAGCGGTGTAAAGAAGCTGCCGTCGGACAGCATCATAAATCCGAAGTTTTTCTGATCGCGGTTGGATTTCAGCCACCCGCATAAGGTCACTTCTTTGTCGTAGTACTCTTCCGGTGCGCGAAAGATCGCGCGGATCTCGGTATGTTCCATACTGTTTCTTTCTATTCCTTTCTTTCTATTAAGCATAGTGTGGCTGTTTACTCTGCTGGTGCCTCTTCCGCAGGTGCCTCTTCCGCTGCCGGCTCGGTGTTCACCGGCTCGTTGGTGATCTTTGCCACCCCCTTCAGATACTCGTTCACCTTCTCCATCATCAGCCCGGTGCGCACATTGGCGGCGTCTCCGGAATACTTCAGAAGGTCCACCAGCCCGCCGGAATACTCGTTCTCATCCCGGACGGCGGAAAGCTGGGCCTGCACATCCGCATCGGAAACAGTGATGCCCTCCGCATTGGCCAGGGCCTGATAGGCAATGGCCTGCTTCGCGGCATCCTCGCCCCATTCCTGCACTCTTGCGTTAAAGGTGGCGGTGTCCAGGTTATACACATTGGCGGCATAGGCCTGGACGCTCATGCCGTAGCTCTCGGCGATCCTGGTGTACTCATTCATCAGAAGATCCGCGCAGTCCTTTGCAAAGCTCTCCGGCACCTTCTGGAACTGGGACACGTTCACCAGCTCGCTCTGGATCGTATTGCTTAAGATCTCCTGATAGCTCTTCTCCGCGTCGGCCTCCATCTTTTCCCGAAGCTTGCTCTTCGCTTCTTCCAGGGTCGAAGCCCCTTCGGCGATCTGCCCCGCCTGGGCGTCCGTGACCTCTGAGATCGTGTTTACGATGGAGTTCACAGTGACTGTGAACACCACGTCCTGTCCCGCCAGCTCCGCGGAGCCGTAGTCCTCGGGGAAGGTCAGGTTTAAGTCCACGGTCTCCCCCACGTTCACGCCGATGAGCCCGGATTCAAAGCCGGGGATAAAGCTGCCGGAGCCGATGACCAGCTGGTAGCCCTGGGCGGTGCCGCCGTCAAAGGCCACGCCGTCCTTCTTGCCCTCAAAATCGATGTTTACGGTGTCACCGTCCTTGACGGTCCCTTCCGTGATCTGCTCTCCCTCGTTCTGGATCTCGGACACCTTTGCGTCGTATTCGTTCTGGACCTCCTCGTCCGTTACCGCTGCTTTTTCCGTTACGGTCACCGCCAGGTTTTTGTAATCCCCCAGGGTCACCAGCTTCGAAAGATCCGCGCTCGAAAGGTCAAAGCTCTCCGCAGCGGCTCCGGCGCTTCCGCAGGCCGTCAGCACCGCCGCCAGAAGAATCGGCGCAAAAATCCGTTTTACAGTATTCCTCACTGTCATTTCCTCCCTTTATCCTGTGATAAATATCATAAAAATCCCAAATGCCTGTGTCGCAGCACACATGAGTTTTTGACCCAATATGACATTATACTTATTATATGCGAAAAAATCCATGGTAAATTTAAATGGGCTGTGGTATAGTAATTCGAGTTATGACCTAAATAAACCGGTTTCATATTGTCTTTTCGGAGGAATTTTTCATATGAGCTATCCCGTGATCCTTGCTGCCGGTATTTATCTCGAAGTCCCCACAGGCCTGATCGTCATGCTGGTCATCCTGGCGGCCCTGATCGGCGCCATCGTGGCCCTGTATTTTAT
>CAMNLO010000010.1 GCA_946543095.1 uncultured bacterium | reverse complement strand
CTCGGGCTGCCGCTAAAGCGGCATGTGAGGAAGCATGGATAATCTGAATTACGATTGGTTTGACGACCAGATCCGGCAGCGTAAGCTTCAGGACGATGATATGTTCACGGATTCCCTGATCGGGATGACGGGAGCCATCATGGGGGACAGGATCGCCAGGGCCCTGAAGGACGACAGGCTGGCCGCCCGGACCGCCATTGAGGAGGTTCTGAAATTCTTCCATTTAAAGGCCGGAGAGCTGCCGGACAATATCGAAGACCCCATGGAGCAGCTGGAGTATCTCTGCCGCCCCCACGGGCTGATGCGCAGGACCGTGAAGCTGGAAAAGGGCTGGCATAAGGATGCCATCAGCCCGATGCTGGGGGTGCTGAAATCCGACGGCAGCCTGGTGTGCCTGCTTCCGAAGCAGAATGTGCAGGGCTACACTTATATGGACAGGGGATCCGGCAGGCGAAGGGATGTCACGGACGCCGCGGAGGAGCTGTTTGAAAGCGACGCCATCTGCTTCTACAAGCCCTTCCCCTTAAAGGAGCTGGGGATCCCGGACCTGATCCTGTACATGATCGAGTGCTTCTCCTTTTCCGATGTCGTCCCGATCATCCTGGCGGCCATGGGGGCGGTGTTCCTTGGCATGTTCATGCCGAAGATGAGCCATGCCCTCTTCGGGGAGATCCTGCAGAGCAAAAACTTCCGGGTCCTGGCGGCCAGCGGCGTGTTCATCGTGTCCCTGAATATCAGCAGCGCTTTTTTGAACGCCATGAAAACCCTGCTCATGGGCCGGGTCAGCACAAAGCTCTCCATCAATGTGGAGGCGGCGGCCATGATGCGGGTGCTCTCTCTGCCTGCGGAGTTTTTTAAGGACTACAATGCCGGCGAGCTGTCCCAGAGAATGACCTATATCAAGAACCTCTGCGACACCATGATGAACATGGCGCTCTCCACCGGCCTCACCTCCATTTTCTCTCTGGCCTATATTACCCAGATCTTTCGCTACGCCCCTGCCATGGTGGTGCCTGCTCTGATCATCACGGGGATCACTGTGGTCTTTACCATTGCTTCCACCCTGCTGCAGATCCGGGTCTCCAGGGAAAAGATGAAGTTAGCCGCCCAGGAAAGCGGCCTGACCCATTCCATGGTGACGGGCGTCCAGAAGATCCGGCTCTCCGGTGCGGAAAAGCGTGCCTTTGCCAAGTGGGCGCAGCATTACGCGAAATCCATCAAGCTGGAGTATAACCCCATCCTGTTTTTAAAGGTCAACACCGTGATCTCGGATGCCATCTCTTTGATCGGCGCCATTGTCATGTATGTGGCGGCCCTTACCAGCGGCATTTCCGTGGCGGACTACTACGCCTTTAACTCCGCCTACGGCATGGTCTCCGCGGCTTTTATCGCCCTCTCCGGCATCGCCCTGCAGATTGCCCAGATCCGGCCCATCCTGGAAATGGTGGAGCCCTTCTTAAAGACGGTCCCCGAGGTCAGCGAGAACAAGGCGGTGGTGCAGAAGCTTGCGGGAGGCATTGAGTTAAGCCATGTGTCCTTCCGGTATTCGGAAAGCATGCCCATGGTCATCGACGATCTCTCCCTGCGCATCCGGCCGAAGCAGTATATCGCCATCGTGGGGAAGACCGGCTGCGGCAAATCCACACTGATGCGCCTGCTCCTGGGCTTTGAGACCCCCTCCAAGGGAGCTGTTTACTTTGACGGGAAGGATATCACGAAGCTGGATCTGAAGTCCTTAAGAAAGAATATCGGCTCCGTGATGCAGAACGGGAAGCTGTTTATGGGCTCTATCTTTGAAAACATTGTGATCTCGGCGCCCCAGCTGACATTAGAGGAAGCCTGGGAGGCGGCGGAGATCGCCGGGATCGCGGATGATATCCGGGCCATGCCAATGGGAATGCAGACCATTATCTCCGAAGGCTCCGGGGGCATCTCCGGCGGGCAGAAGCAGCGGCTTCTCATTGCCAGGGCCATTGCGCCCAAGCCCAAGGTCCTGATCTTCGATGAGGCCACCAGCGCCCTGGATAATCTGACCCAGAAAAAAGTATCGGATGCACTGGATAACTTCAAGTGCACCCGAATCGTAATTGCACACAGACTCTCTACGATCCGCCAGTGTGACCGCATCCTGGTGCTGGACCAGGGGAAGATCATAGAAGACGGAACCTATGACGAGCTGATCGCTCAGGGCGGATTCTTCGCCGATCTGGTGGAACGGCAGAGAACCGATCAATAATCACATTATTTTTTATAAAGCAGCTCGATGACCAGGGAAACCTTTCCCTTCATGATGCCCACCTTCACATCCGAAGCGATATTCGCCACAATGGATTTCTCCAGCTCATCCCAGGCTTCCTGCGCGGATTCCTGGGAGTCCATGTTGGATTCCACATTGTCCCGGTAGCGGGAAAGGGACCAGACGAGGGAGGCCTGGGTCACGGCATAGGAGCTGTCCAGACCCATTTCCCCGTAGCCGATGGTGCCTATGCCGTAATCGGACTGGAGGGCCGCCACTTCCTTGTAGTCCTCCATGCCTGTCTCAAACAGCTCACGGATCTTCCCCATGATGCCCTTGACTGCGGCATTCTTTCCGCTGGAGGAAACCTTCAGCAGCTCTCTGCGCTTGTCCGCGTCCATTTCCGTTTTGGAATCCAGATGCAGCCTGCAGCCCTTCTCATCGCCCTCGATATGGAATTTTCCTTCAAAATCCCCGGTGATGGCAGTGATCATGCTGATGGCTTCTTCCGCCAGCAGGGTCACATGGAGCTTTGAGCGGCCCGTAAGCTTCGCATCCTCGGCGAACTGATCCGCCAGGGCAAGCACCTCCCGGACGCTTTCCTCATCGTTTCTGACAGTGATCTCTTTTGTGTTCATAGTGTGCCTTTCTGTTGAATGATATTATAGTCCCGGCAGAAACCCGGCAGAATGCTGGAATTCGTCGATGGGCGTTCCGCAGGTTTTGCAGACAAGCCTTCCACCGGAATTCGCTACTACTTCCCGCAGTTCCCCGTGGCACTTTGCGCTGTTGCACCTGACCTTCCGGGGGGTGTTATTCTGGTTTGCGGCCGGACGATCCTCTTCATCGATGGCGCTGCCGCCGTTTACCCTGTCCAGTTGTGCCAGATTCAGTTCTTTTTTTCCCATAGCTGTCTCCTTACATATACAAGCATAGACCAACTGTCCTCATCAGGATATACGAGGCGGCCGCTGAAAATCCACGCCCATGCTGTCTCTCCTGCAGGCAGTCCGCTGTTTGAAGGAACTTCAGATACTTTTTACCAGAGTGAAGATGTTTTTGTCATCCTTCCTTTCATACTTCACAGCATCCATGCTCTTTTTCACCATATAGATCCCAAGGCCGCCGACCTCCCGCTCCTCGGCAGGAAGGGTAATGTCGGGATCCGGCTTGGAAAGCGGGTCGAAGGCGAGTCCGGAGTCCTTGAAGCGTATAACGAAAACCGATCCGGTCAACGAGTTGACTATCTCGGTCGGGTCTCCCTTATGGGCATAGAAATGCGCTCCTTCAGTGACCCATCCGGTTAACACCTCCTTCGCATCCCCTGTCTGAATTTCGATCTCCGCATTCCCCTGCTTTCCCTCATAGGCGTAGTGGGCGATGTTTACGAAGATCTCCTCCACGGCGATGTCCAGCTGGATCTGGGTTTTGGGGAAGCAGTCCGCCGCCTCCAGCACTTCATCGACAACTGCCAGGACAGAATCCAGTTTGTCCAACTCTGCTTCAATGGTCAGATTTTTTTCCATACTCTCTCCAATCAGCTTTCAGCGAATTTGTTGATCCTGACCGCCAGCATGGTCAGGTCATCAAACTGAGGCGCACTTCCCACGAAGGCATCCACATCCCTTCGGACCGCAGGCAGAAGCTCCGTAACTTCCAGCTTGTAGTTTTTCTTCATGCAGCTCTCCAGCCGCTCCATGCCATAGAGCTCGTCGGACGCATTGGTGGCCTCGGGAACGCCGTCGGTGTAGAGGAACAGCAGGTCTCCCGGCACCAGGCTGATGGTGTTGGTGGCGTAAGGGATGCCCTCCATGGTGGCCACGGGAGGCTTCTTCTTTGCAGCCTTCACCAGCTCGATCTCCCCGTTTCCGTGGACCAGCACCGGATACTCGTGTCCGGCGTCGGAGAAACACAGCGTCCCGTTGGTGAGATCCAGAATGCCCAGCCACACCGTAACGAACAATCCCTCGTCATTTTCCTCGGAGAGCTGATTATTGGCATTGGCCAGGATATCTGCGGGATCCAGGCTTTCTGCGGCTCTGTCCTTGATCAGGGTCTTGGAGATGGCCATGAAAAGGGCCGCGGGAACGCCCTTACCGGACACATCCGCCATGACTAGGGCCAGATGATGATCATCGATAAGGAAGAAGTCGTAGAAGTCGCCGCCCACCTCCTTGGCGGGATCCATGCTGGCGAAGAGGTCGAATTCCTCCATTTCGGGGAAGGCGGGGAAGATCCGGGGAAGCATGGAGGCCTGGATCTGGGTGGCCACGTTCAGCTCGGCACCGATCCGCTCCTTCTCCGCAGTGATCTTCGTGATATTCTCCACATAGTCCAGGATCTTCTGCTGCATGATCCTGGTCTCGTTATAGAGCACCTCGAGCTCATCCCCGCTGTGGATGTTCATGGAGATGACGGCCTCCGGACGGTAGCCGGTCTCTTCATCCGTAAAGGCCTTGGTCCCCTCCGTCAGCTTTTCAATGGGGTGTATGGCGATGTGTCTGACCAGGATAATGCCGATGATCACGGCAAGCAGCGTGATCACCACACTGTAGAGGATCATCCGGTTCCGGAACTGGGCCCAGTCGGCCATGACCTTGTTCATATCGATATCCACCCCCACCGTGGACACCGCATCCCCTTTGGAATCGTAGATGGGTTCATAGGCGGAGCAGACCCAGTCGTTATCCACATTGGAAACATCGGGATCGATGTGGACATTGGTGGTGTAGGCCGCGAATTCGTCCGCATTGTCCTCTACCAGGCCCAGGGCCGATATCCCTGAGGTGGCGGACACAAGATAGATGCTGATGGGGCCTTCTATGGATTGAATGTAGAGATATTTGACATTCATATCCTCCAGGAATTCCTGATAGACGGCGGTGATCCGGCGATAGTCCTCAAGCAGTCCTTTGCTCTCCAGAAAATCCTCCACGGGGGTCCAGTCGTCGGAAGCAAGGGCCTTTTCCCTGGCAGCCTGGAATTCCGGCTCATCGATGACTTCCCGTAAGGTGCGGATGAAATCCCCGTCTGCCTGATGGGACAATGTAAGCGCGAGCTTTGCCGTGTCATCCCAATAGAATTCGTTGACCTTGTTGCCGTGCTCCATGATGCTGAACACCGACAGGATCACCGACAGGATCAGCATGGATGCGAAGATCAGCCCGCAGAGTTTCAGATCCAATCCGATTTTTTTCATTTATCCCTCCTGTTTCTGATTTTGAGCGGCGCTGATCCGGTCCATTGCATTCCCGAAGGCCCAGAAGAGCACCGCAAGGACAGACAGCACGATCAATACGATGGTCAGGCCGCTGCTCATTCCGGCGATCAGAACGTAGCTGAATACAAAGGGTCCGATGGACTGCGCCACATTGACCACAAGATTATAGATCCCCAGCGCTTTCGTGTAGCCATAGCGCTGTACCACATTCAGATCCGTATAAAAACCCGACTGCAGCGGAAGCCCGAAGCTGTCGGAAATGCCCAGCAGGGCAAGGGCGATGAACAGCGCGGGAATGTTGTGCAGGCGGACCACCAGATAGAAGGCGGCGGCATAGAGGAGCGATGCCAGAACCAGGCCCTCTCTCTTCTTCTTTGTCCGGGTAAAGAAATTGGTCAGAACTCCGCCGAAGGCCATGACGCAGAGCCCGTTCAGAAGATAGGAATAACCGATGTAGGTTTCCGTCAGGCCGTAATCCGTGCCCATGATGGGATAGAGATAATTCAGGAAATAGTAGCAGATCATGATGGGAGCCACGATCATCATCATAAGGGTGATCACCTGAGGATTCATGAAGAAGGCAAGCGTCCGGAATAACCCGCTCTTCTTCTCCTCCTTCTCCTCTGTTTTTTCCTGCTGTGTGCGGGTAAAGTACCTGCCCGTGATGAAAAGCATGGCAAGGCTTAACACCGCGGAAATGATAAAGACCGCCTGGTAATTGACCCATTTGATCAAAAAGCCGCCGAAGACGACGCCGCAGTTCACGCCGTTTAACGCTGCCACATTGTACTGGGAGAAGCCGTCATCCTTCTTTTCATCCGGCAGGTCCGCGATCCTTGTGGTGGCGCAGAGCAGAATGACACCCCAGCCGATGCCCAGCACCGCATTTCCCAAAATCAGCATCCAGATGCTGGGGAAAACCCTTAAGACAAAGCCCAGGGTAAAGAGAATGGAGCTGAAAAACACGGCCCGCTTCTCTCCCAGCTTATCCACCAGGGACACGCCCAGAACGGAGAAGACAGCGCCTGTGATGACCTCGGCGGAGATGGGGATGGCGGCCATGACCTCCGGCGGTAAGCCGCTTACGGATTCGGAGATATTCATGGCGTAGATCGGCAGAAACGCCGTGGCCAGATTGGTCAGGAAAAACACCAGAAAGCTGACCATGCGGGTGATCTCGGCGGGAAGCATTTTGGCATTTTCCTTCCCCGGCTCGCACTCCTCATCCCGGTATTCGTTGCACCCCTTGACAAAGTAGATGATCTCGATGATCACCAGTATTAACACCACGGTGGTGGCCAGCACATTGACGAAGGCGTCCACGATCATGTGCCGGATCTCCTCCCGGTGGCTCTGCATGTCCTTTCCTACCTCGATCAGGCCCACGGCATCGCCATTGCTGTCCAGAATGGGATCGTAGGTAAAGAGGTATTCCCCTTCGCTGTTATTGCTCTGATATTTGGTCCCCACCTTCGTGGCCAGGATCTCCTCTTCCAGGGAGCCCTCCATGGGCCAGTCATAGGGATAGTTGGCGCCGATGCTGTCCTTTAGGCTGTAGGTCATCACCAGCACGCCGTCCACGATCTGATACAGGCAGCAATAAAGATCCTTCATGCTGTCGGATTCGTTAAAGAACACGCCGGTGCAGATCTTCTTCACCTCCTGATAATCCGTGTCCATAAAGTCGTCCGCGTCTCTTAAGCGCTGGAAGGCGTACTTGGGAAGCTGAGATGTCACCACGGTGCTGGCCAGTTCTGCCCTCTCGAAAAAGGCTTCCGTCAGCCGGCTCTGGAACTGGGGGATCAAAACGGCCACAATGAGGCCGGCAATAAAGGCGGAACCCGTCACCACTTCAAAGATCAGTCTCGCATAAGGGCTGCCCTGGGTAAAGAGCCAGACCACAAGCAGAACCAGAAGAAAGCTGGCGCTGAGCACCACGATCGCCAGAAGCAGCTTTGCAACGATCCCCTTCACAATATGAGCGGCAGACAAACGGCAGGAGGTTTCATAGTCATAGGAATACCCCTCCGCCGGCCGCTTTACGGAATAGCTGGTGATGGCCAGAAGTCCGTTGGTGGCGTTTACGCTGTAGGAGATCTCCTTATCCAGGAACGGGATATCCTCCGCATAGCGTTCGATCTCACCGGTGTCTGTGCGGATGGCCACCACATCCCTGTACCAGAGGTCGGTAAAATACAGGATGCCGTCCTTATAGTACACCTCGCTGGGCACGCTTCTCTCGGTGGAGGAGGTGGAGGAATAGAGCACCTCGTCTTCCGTTCCGTCCACGTATTTTTTGATCTTGCCGTCATAGGTACAATAATAGATGCTTCCGGTCTCCGGATCGTAGGCACCGCTGCGCATGAAAACGCCGGCCTCCTCCAGGGGGAAGGTCTCCTCCCCCACCCCGGGGCGCACCAGCTTGAATTTGTCCTCCAGCTTATACAGATAACCGATGCCGTTTTCCGCGGGAAACAGACCGATGATATGGGGCTGCAGCGTGCGCTCGGAATACATGTATTTGGCGATGGTGCCCTTCATCTTTCCTTTGCTGTCCAGCTCGATGACGCTTTCACCCGCCAGGCGGATCCCTTCATCATTGATCACATTCTGAAGATAGATGCTCTCGCCGATGGGAATGGCCCGGACGATGGTGTCAAAGGCACCGGTGGAGTTGTCCCGCATCCACTTAAGCTCTCCGGAAGAGGAGACCTTTAACAGCCTTAATCCGGCCACATCCACCACCAGGGTGTCCCCGGCTTCGTCATTGGCAGCATACACGGTCCCGTCATAGGCAAGCTCCGTGAAGGGATTTAGGGAAAGATAATTTCTGGACAGATAAAGAAGCCCAAGACTGATCCCAAAAACAAGAGTAAGAATGAAAATGCTTTTTTTACGCAGCAGCTGATTCCACATAAATCGTATTCCTCAAAGCTTTATATTATGGTCTTAATTGTATCATCATGTCATCAGGGCATATTCAAACCTCGGGATCCACTCATGGGGTGCCAGGCGGGTCTTGAAGGTCCTGATGCCGGGAAGCCCCATATCCTCTCCCAGACTGATGATGCTGACATGGGGGAGCATACGGGTCCTGATCTCATGATACATGAACATCCCGATGCCCCGGTATTCTTCTCTGGTATTCTGGAAATGATAGATGGCCATTCCGTTATGCACAGAGCCGATGCAGTAGCCTACGACCCTCCCTTCGACCCGGACCAGGATCCCGAAGCCCGAAATCTCCTTTAAGCAGGGAAGCACCTTGCTGATGCAGTCGATGGGACAGCCGTAATTGCAGGCGCCGCAATCCGTATGGGAGCACCAGATCTCCCGGATAAAGTCCGTGATCACCGGCAGGTGGGAAGGGGTGACCTCCTCCACGGAATAGTCATAATTCTTCAGGAAATATCTGTGGTACTGTCCGGACTTTCCATGGAAATGGTCAAATTCCGCGGCAGCGTATACATAGTCGCTTAAGGTGTCGCTTTCCGTCTTCTCCCAGGACGTGCCGGGGATGGCATCGTAATAGGGCTGCATCCACTCCCGCATATCCGTGATGCACAGGGGATAGCCCATTTCGTCAAGCTCCTCTCTGACGATCTGAAAGGCTTCCGCCAGAGTCTTATTTTCGTATTTCCCCAAAAAGGGCAGCACCGTCATTTTCCCGATGGTGGCATCCCACCCCAGACAGACCAGATATTCTCCCACTTCCTTATAATAAAATTTCAGGGCGGTCTCCCAGGCGATCATGGCCATAAAGCTCATGGGGGAGGACCACCAGTCATTCATTCTATCATAATATGGGTCAAAATGCGGTTTTTCTTCAAAGGTAACTATCTTATAACCATGGGCAAGTATGATCTCTTCCTTTTCTTTCGGAAGAAAGCTCAGTTGATCAAGATACATCCGTTGACATCGCTCCTTTTTATTCTTCGGCGAACCGAAGCTTCATATTTTTCTTTAAACGCCGGGTGGGAACTACATTCCTGTAGATCAGCCGGTAACAGTCAGCGATCTTCTCCCGCGAAAGCTTTTGACTCACAGGCGCTGCCAAAAGCCTGTACTCCACACCGAACATCCTTGCGTTTACTCTCGTGTCCCACCATCCGTTCCGCAGGTAGAAATCCATCCGGCGTTCCATGGAAGCCCTGAGCAGGGGGTCTTCCTCAAGAAAAGGGTTTTCAACCTCGCACAATAAGATCGTGGACTCCTTAAACTTCTCCGAAAACAGTTTCAGCAGTTCCGAGCCGTAGCCCTGATTCCTGAGATCCTCCCGGATGGCGTAATAATCCAGCAGATAAAGCTTATTTTTACAGGGGTCCCGGGTAAAGAAGGCGTATCCTATGTCCTCCTGTTCCTCTAAAGTTATATATGCGGAGTAGCGCCCCCGCCGCATCAGGTGCAGGATCAGGTTCAGCTTTTTCAGCTCTTTTCTGGGAAAGTCCTTCTGCATCCGCTCTGTATGGAGTGTTCGGATCTCCGTGGAGGAAAGAGGCTTAAGAGTCAGCATGGAATGAATTCTCCTCTCACTCTGCCTGCAGGCCGGCTTCGTCATAATACTTTTTCGCTCCGGGATGCAGGGGAATACTGAGTCCCACCAGAGCGGATTCCGGGGTCAGGCTCTCCAGCTCTTTGTGGGCGCTGGCCAGGGAACCATTCTCTTCAAACAGCATTTTGGTCAGCTCATAGACCTGATCCGTCTGGACCTTGTCGGATGCCACAAGAGTGGCTCTGACGGACACGGTGGTGGAATCCGCGGGAAGGCCCTCATAGGTGTCTTTGGGAATGGTGGTCTCCTTATAGAACAGATACTTGGACTGCAGGATCCGGATATGCTCCGCATCCATTTCGATCAGGCGGATGCCCTTTTCCTCCGCAAGCTCCGTGACTGCCTTTGTGGGCGCTCCCGCCACGATGATGGCAGCGTCGATCTTGCCAGTCCCTAAAGCCGCCGCGGAATCGGCGAAGGAGGCATTCACCACGTTGATATCGTCAAAGCTCATGCCGTAGGCCTCCAGGATCTGTCTGGAGTTAAACTCCGTGCCGCTGCCCGCGTCTCCTACGGAAACGGTCTTCCCCTTCAGATCCGCCACGGTCTTCAGGCTTTCGTCGCAGGTCACGATCTGGACGGTTTCGTCATAAAGCCCGGCAACGGCGGAGAACTTTTCGAATTGTCCCTCCTCCGCAAAAAGATCCGTGCCGGAATAGGCGTAATACATCACATCATTCTGCACGATGGCAAGATCCGCCGCCTTTTCGGAGAGCATCTGGATATTCGCCTTGGAGCCTCCTGTGGAGAGGACGGAGAGGCCGGATTTTTCCAGCTTCGGATTGAACACCGTGGACATGGCGCTTCCCACCGCAAAGTAGGTGCCGCCGGTGCCGCCGGTGGCCAGGACAAGCTCCTTTTCCTCGCTGCTAAGGGAACCTCCCGCGCAGGCGGTAAGAACCATCGTGGCGATCAGTGTGATCAGTAACAGGTTTCTTTTCATCTTTCCCTCAATGCCGAGCACTTTTCATGTTCCTCCATTCCGGGCGTTTTGTATGAGTTCCAAATACCATTCCGGCCGGGCCCGGCACCGGTCGGTGGGTGAAACAAGAGAAACCTTCCGCTTTACAGGGCAAGCGTCCCGAATTCCGTGATCTCGGGGCTGCATTCCGGAAATACCTTTTGGATCAGCTTTTCCGCGGGCTCCGTGTGGCCTTCGATCCGCAAAAGCTGCTCCTTCGGATATTTTTCCGCGGCCTTATCCTCCAGGAATCTCAACATGACTAACATGCTCTTCGGATCGTTGGTATGGAGCATGCGAAGCCGCTCGATCTCCAGGATCCCCGAGGGCAGATGGCTGACGAGCATGATGCCGGAGATCTCCTCCTTACGATACACGCAGCTTAAGTCAAAGTCAAAGCGCTGTTTGCTGTTGTCGGAAAGCGCCTGCCGGATCGCTGCCCGGACCTCCGGATGGACGGCGAGAAGGACCTGGTTTAAGGCCTCCTTATCCAGGGCGGAAAGGGGCTTTACATGCTGCAGGGGGATCCCCCTTAAAAAGGGCAGTCCCGCGTAATCCGCAAGCGATCTTTCCAACAGATAACGGGGCTTGTCCCGAAAGGAAAATCCCGCCTTTACAAACATCTGTTTCAGGGCTGCCGCATCGGAGAGGGCCTCATGCTCTGCGGATGCATCCGGGATCTCCGGCGTTTTGTTTTCCGTATCCTTCGGCAGCTGCACCAGCACTGATTTCGCGCCAGCCTTCTGCCCAATCTCTATGACTTCCCCGAGAAGTTTTGTCCCGTTTCCCTCAAACCGGGCTTCCTCTTTCACGAACAGATGACGGATCTCCAGGACCGGCTCCTCGGCCGGCTGGGGGGAAAGGCAGCTGTAGAACTGAAGAAAGCCCTCCGGGCGGAAGCTTCCCGTTTCATCGAACAGCCCCAGGGAATGAAACCCCTCGGCGCCCAGCCGCATCAGCACATCCGCCGGAATAAAGCCCGCAAATCCGTTTTGCTGTTTTTCCGTTACCCTGCAGATCCTCATTGCCCTGTCCTATCCAAGCCGCATATCTTCATTCAGACAAAAGAGGCGAAGCTCCTCCACGCATTTGTGTCTGTCGTTTTTACGCCGGCTTTTCTCCAGATATCTGTCGCACTTTTCCACCACTTCCCGATAGCGCTCCCTCAGGACGGATCTTTCCGCGCCTTCGGAATAGTGCAGAAGCAGGGTCAGGCTTTCCTTTACCGCCTGATACTCGATGGAATCGGATCTCCCCAGCGCCTTTTTCGCGCCGGAAAGCCGCTCCATATAGCCCTGCAGGGCCGGAAGGTCGGAAAGCTGCACCACATCTGCGGAAACAGGCTGTTCGGACCGGGTCTCTTCGGACTGCGTCTGCACCGGTTGCTCCTGATGCTGCTCTTCCACAGGCGCCTGGGGAGCCTGCCCGGGGGTCCTTGTCTTTTCTGCGCTCTCCTTTGCTTTCGCTTCCAGTCTGGCCAGGTTGGTGATGTCCGTGAAGGTGATCTCCTCTAAGGCCTTGCCGGAAGCAAGGAGCTGCTCCACATAGCGCACCAGCTTTTCCGTGTCCGCGATGTGCCTTCCGGTATAACGGTCCACCCGGTCGCTCATCAGGCTCTGCACTTCCCAGACGCAGGTCTGATGCACATTTGCCATCAGGTCCATCCTGGCCTGGCCCCTCACCGTGCCGCCGAAGATCCGGGAATTCTGCTTTTCCATATAGGCGTCCTGCCGCCTGGTAAGCTCGTTGACCGCATCGATATACTGGTTTAAGCGGTCCACCGCCGGGTTGTTCAGATGCGCAAACCGGCCTTCCGCGTTTAAGCCCTGAAGGCCCTGGCCGTAGCCGCCCCGGAAAATGGGCATATCCTTTAATTCCGTTAATGCCGCCAGCTGATCCGCATAGGCGATGATCTGGGGCGAATTCTTCTTTCTGCCCTCCAGCATGCCGTCCAGCCGTTCGGAATAGGAATGGAGATCTCCCACCTCGCTGCCTGAGGAAAGCTGTTTTTCCACCGTCAGGGGGTCCAGCTGCGAGAAGGCGGCAGGCGCCGCGGAAGCCCGCATTCTGGTGCGTTCCTCCTCTGTCAGGGGCGGGGGTGCCTCCACTTTTTTCTTTTCCCGTATGCGGATGCGCTCCTTTGTCCTGTAATTGGAGCCCTGGGAAACGGCCTCCTCCCGCTTCATCAGCTGGCGCCTCTTTAAGAGCAGCGAGATGTCATGGAAGGTCACATCCTCTTTGGCCTTTGTCTGCGTAACGCACTGGTCCGCGAGTCTTGACAGGGCGCTTTCGTTCAGTGTGACGTTTCCGTCTTCGCTTTTGTGTCCGAAGGCTGCAATCTCCTCTTCGATGAGCTCCTGCAGATCCTCCACCATATCCAGCCGCTCTCTTCCGGTGCCGGAAAATTTTCCGCCGGCAAAGCGGGATTCCTGCTTATTGATATAGGCGGTGCAGGCATTATAGAGTTCGCTTAAGGCATGGATCATATCTGCGGGAGAACTGTTTACCCTGCGGGATTCCAGCTCCGTTAAGGAAAGCAGCCTGTCATAGACGGCCATGATCTCCGGAGAGTTCTTTTTCGCTGCCTTGTTTCTTTCATCCAGGCTGGAAAACAGCCTGGCGCTGATGCTGCTGTAGGACTCCGTTTCCGTTTTCTCGCAGAGCTCTTTTTCATCCAGCTCCACGCCCTTGTACAGATCCTTTAAGTCAAATTCCCCGTTCTGCCCCTGCTTCCCGGAAAGGAACAGGGCTTCCCGGAACAGCTCCTCATAGGTAAAGGAGAAGGTCCTGTCGGTCTTCTGCGCCTTCAGCCGCTCCACCCAGCGGCACATCTCTCCCACATGGGCTCTGTAGCGCTGCTCCTGATATTCCGAAGCGCGAAGGAGCT
>CAMNLO010000009.1 GCA_946543095.1 uncultured bacterium | reverse complement strand
AACAATGGCAAAGGAAGCACCCTTCTCGGAGGATGAGATCGCGCAGCTGAAGCTGAAGCTTTCCAAGAATCATCAGACGGATAAGGACTGGCAGGCCATCGGGGACCTGTTTCAGGGAAAATTTCTCTATACGATGCAGCCGAAAGACAGATTTCTGATGGAGCAGTTCTGCTTTCAGGGAGTGCTGCATGCGAAGGGAAATCTCATTGTGTTTACGAATCCGAAGGACTGCGTGGAGTACGGAAAGCAGCATCCCGTGGCCCTTTCCGGAGGGTATCTGGAGATGGGGCTGATCCCCTTTCAGACCGTCAAGAACATCGCCGACGATCATAAGATCAGCGCCCTGATCGATGTAAAGACAGGGTTGAACGAGAAATATCTCACCTATGACGGGAAGAATCAGAGCTTTCATGTATTCATCATTCAGAACCTCTGAAATGCTTCATTTTGAAGCACAGATTTGATATAATGATGAAGCATGAGCGCCGGTGAACGGAATGGGTCCGATCCCTTTGGGTGATGTAGCACCGGGCGCCGGATCAACAACAGGAAACCTCCGGGGATACTGCGCAGGGATATTGCCCCCGGGCGGCTCCCCGGCACAAGCACCGGGTTTTTCATAAGGAGGGTAATGTAATGGGTTTGATCAGTGCGGTATTATCGGCAGGCGGCGGTGTCCTGGCAGATCAGTGGAAAGAGTACTTCTATTGCGACGCATTGCCGGCGGATGTCCTGATGACAAGAGGAATGAAGCGTACCAGCGGCCGCGGCGGCAGCAATAACAAGGGCGAAGACAACGTGATCTCCAACGGCTCCGTGATCGCGGTGAACGACGGACAGTGCATGATCATTACGGACCAGGGCAAGGTGGTGGAGATCTGTGCACAGCCGGGTGAGTATACCTATGATACCTCTTCGGAGCCCAGCATCTTTGCGGGAAATCTGGGGGCTTCCATTATCGACAGCTTTAAGACCTTCGGCCGCAGGTTCACCTTTGGGGGACAGGCCGCAAGAGAGCAGAGGGTTTACTTCTTCAACACCAAGGAGCTGGTGGGGAATAAGTACGGCACTCCGGCGCCGGTGCCCTTCCGCGTGGTGGATAAGAATATCGGACTGGATGTGGATATCTCCATTCGCTGCAACGGCGAATACTCCTACCATATCATCGATCCCATCCTGTTCTATACCAATGTCTGCGGCAATGTGACCACGGAATACAAGAGGGATCAGATTGATTCCCAGTTAAAATCGGAGCTTTTGACGGCACTGCAGCCGGCCTTCGCAAGGATCTCGGAAATGGGGATCCGCTATTCCGCCGTGCCGGCGCACACCAGGGAACTGGCAGACGCCCTGAACACTGAGCTTTCCAAGGACTGGAGAGAGTTAAGAGGGATCGAGATCGTTTCCTTCGGCGTGAACTCCATGAAGGCCTCCGAGGAAGACGAGGCCATGATCAAGGAGCTGCAGAGGAATGCCACCCTCAGGGATCCCAATATGGCGGCGGCACATCTGGTAGGGGCACAAGCCTCCGCGATGCAGGCGGCGGCTTCCAACCAGAGCACAGGTCCCATGATGGCCTTCGCCGGCATGAACATGGCAAACCAGGCAGGGGGCATGAACGCCGGGCAGCTCTTCCAGATGGGAGCGCAGCAGCAGGCTCAGGCAGCTCAGGCAGCTCCCGCACAGGCTCCGGCAGCGGCTCCCGCAGGGGGCTGGACCTGCCCGAAATGCGGGAAGGTGAACACCGGAAAATTCTGCATGGACTGCGGAGAGAAGAAGCCGGAAGAAGCAGCAGGCTGGACCTGCCCGAAATGCGGGAAGGTGAACACCGGAAAGTTCTGTATGGAATGCGGTGAGAAGCGGCCCGAAGCAGGCCCCTGGACCTGCCCGAAATGCGGCAAGGTAAATGAAGGAAAATTCTGCAGCGACTGCGGAACCCCTAAGCCCTGATAGACCTTCGCCATGCGGACTTTGTCCGCATGATTCGCTCCGGAATGAGGAATCACGTGAAACGACCGAAGATACTGGTAGTCGGCAGTTTTAATATGGATCTCATCGGGATCGCTCCCCGCATTCCCGAAATGGGGGAGACCCTCATGGGAAGTGAGCTTCGTACCGCTCCCGGGGGGAAGGGCTCCAATCAGGCGATGCAGTGTGCGCTTTTGGGGGCGGAGGTCACAATGATCGGCTCCGTGGGTCAGGATGCCTTCGGAGCGGCCCTGCTGAACGTGCATAAGATGGCCGGCGTGGACATCAGCCATGTGCATATTTCCGACACGAAGGCCACAGGCGCTGCCCTGATCGAGGTAGAGCAGGGGAACGAGGGCGCGGGGAACCGCATCCTTGTTCTCCCCGGCGCCAATCTGGAGCTTTCCCCACGGGATCTTTCCTTCCTGGAAAAAGAGATCAAAGATTACGATATGGTGCTGCTGCAGCTGGAGATCTCCATGGAGACCAACGAGTATGTGGCCGGGCTGGCGCATAAGAACAGGGTCCCGGTGATGCTGAACCCTGCTCCTGCGGTAGAGTTAAGCCCAGAGTTCCTGTCCCATGTGACATATCTCTCCCCCAATGAAACAGAAGCGGCAGCCCTGACGGGGCTCCCCGTACCCAAGGGGGAAAAGGGAGTGGACATCAACGGCCTCATGCAGATCACGGACAGGCTCCGGGCCATGGGCGCAGGCTCTGTCCTTGTGACCCTGGGAGATAAGGGCTCCATCCTGGATGGGGAGAAGGAACTGATCCGGAAGGTGGCCATTCCCATGGAGCATGTGGTGGACCCTACTGCCGCAGGAGACTCTTTCGTGGCCTCCTTCTGTACGGCACTGTCCGCCGGTATGGGAGAGAACGAAGCCATGGATTTTGCCACTTATGCTGCGGCGCTGACGGTCTGCAGGGAAGGGGCGCTGCCCAGCCTGCCGGATCTGGAGCATGTGCTGAAGCTGATGGATGAGAGCGGGTATTCGGGAGACATCCTGAAGTTTACATAACTCCAGATAGAGCAGTTAACATAACTCAGTTATTAATCCCGCTACAAATCCGAAACGGTTGACATAATATAAATGGGGCTGACGCCATCACTTCTGCGTCAGCCCCATTATCATCCCTCCCTGTTTCTCACCTTACGGTGATATCGGGTGAAAAAGTCTTATCCTCAGCTCAGTATTTGTAGTCCGGCACCTCCACCTTGTCCACCTCCTGGAAGGGGGCCAGTGTGCTCACCATCTTTACAGGCTTGTCGTAATGATTGATCACATAGTGGATCTCCTTCGGCTCGATGTGGATCATCTGCCCTTCCGTTAAGTGATTCACCTTTCCGTCCACCACGATATCCACTTCACCGCTCAGGATATAGAAATTCTCTTCCATGATGTTGTGGTAGTGGGCGGTAAAATCCTGTCCCGGCTGGAACTGCACCAGTGCGAAATTCATTCTGGGTCCCTTCATCAGATACTTGGGGCCGCTGTCTCCGAAACGGTACTCAAAATCATTTTCATGTACTACGAACATTTTCCTCTCCTTTTCTTTTTTCCGGGAAACGCTGATCATTTCTGTTTCCCTTGAAACCTGCTGATTATCCGGTGTTTCCCCTGTTATAACCCCGGTGCGATCCACATGTTCCGGGTCAGCTTTTCATCGCAAAGCGCAAGCTGCGCAGCGTAGACCTTTCTCCAGACGGGATACATTTCCTCATACACCTTATGATTCTCGGCATTGGGAAGATAGGTTTTGTCAAACCGGACGCATTTGGCGGCTCCCTCCTCCGCGTCCTTATAGATGCCGACCCCCACTCCTGCCAGAATGGCGGCTCCTAAGGCCGTGGCCTCCTTCACCACCGGGACCTTCACCGGCAGATTTAAGACATCCGCAAGGATCTGGCACCAAAGGGGGCTCTTGGAAGCGCCGCTGGCAAAGACTACTTCCTTCGGCATGTTGCCCGTGGCCTCCCGCACCAGGTCCACATGTCCCTTGGTCACAAGGCAGGTGTTCTCCATAATGGCGCGGTAGAAGGTGTAGCGGTTATGGAGCTTCGGATCGATGCTGAAGTTTGTGAAAGTGGGGGAGGCGTGCTTCCAGCAGGTGAAGTTCATGACGTCAGAAAAGGTGCACATCATGCCGTTGGAGCCTGCGGGGATCTTTTCCGCTTCCCTGTTCATCAGATCGTAGATATCTTCGCCGGTTTTTTTGGCGATCTCTGCCTCTCTCTGGCAGAAGCCGTCCCGGAACCAGCGCATCACAAGCCCGGGATTAAAGGCCAGGGCTTCAAACTGCCAGACACCGGGGACCGCATGGCAGTTCACCCGCACTCTGCAGCCGGGATCCGTTTTGCCGTCGGCGGTGTTGAATTCATACTGCCAGAAGCTGCCGCCGAAGATGGCTGCCTGATCAGGCTTGACAACGCCCACGCCGATGCAGCCCAGCTGGGAATCGCCGCCGCCCACCACCACGGGAGTCCCTACGGCCAGGCCTGTGTCCGAGGCTCCCTTTTCATTGACGGCGGAAACCTTCGTTCCGCATTCGTAGACCTTGGGGAAGATATCCTCTCTGATGCCTACCTTTCCGGCGATGGAAGGATCCCAGTCCCTTTTTTTCAGATCGAAGATGCCCGTGGTGGAGCCGTTACTGGGCTCGATGGGCATCACGCCTGTCAGCTTATAGATCAGCCAGTCGTTGAACATTCCGATCCTGGCGGTCTTTTCATAGATCTCCGGCATTTTGTTCTTCACCCAGAGAAGTCTGGGGAGAGCGCCCAGGGCGTAGGCTTCGCCGGATTCCAGATACAACTCCTTTTCCAGCTCCGGATCCTTCTTCACCAGCTCCGCCACCTCGTCCGTGCTGCGGGAATCCACATTGGCGCAGGCCCAGATCTCATTGCCATCCCGATCATAGAGAAGGATCCCTTCTCTCATGCAGGTGGTGGAAACGGCGGCGATGTCCTCCGGAGCGATGCCGGTGTCTTTGATCACATCCCGGATGCAGGAGCTGGCCAGCTCCCAGTTGTGCTTCCAGTCAAAATCCATGCTGCCGGGATAGCGGGGATCGGAGAGATGCTCCCATTCCCTGGCAGACACGCCCTTCTGACCTCCTGCGGTGTCAAACAGGACGGCTCTCACGCTCCCTGTTCCGGCATCCACTGCCATAAGATACTGTTCTTTACTCAATACATGCCTCCCATCTGACCCGGCAGGGTCTTTTGCAACAGCGGCGAGCCTACTCCACCGCCTTTAAAAGCTCCAGGGCGGTGTCCTCGTCCGTGATCAAAGTCCCGATGTATCCGCCTCTCAGGGTGGCCAGGATCGCCGGGACCTTATTGAGTCCCGCGGCCACACCGATCACATTCTTCAGACTTCTTAAGGTTTCCAGGGGAGTGGAGATGATCCGCTTCTCCAGGTCGGACGCCACGATATTGCCGTCCTGATCGATAAAGTGGCTTAACACATCTCCCACGGCGCCGTTTCTCTGCAGCACCAGAAAATCGTTCTGGGAAAGGATCCCCGAGGTGAGGATCGTGGCCTCCGGTCCGATGGAGCCGATGCCCACCACGGTCATAAAGGAGAGTGGGATCAGCCGCTCCACGTCCTTCACCGATTTTTCCGTCCGCATGGCTTCCGCCATTTCGTCCGTGGAGGCGATGAGCGGCGTGGGGATCAGGTACAGGCGCGAATTGAACACGCTGGAATTGGCGTTGGGGAGGTAGTAGCTGACTCCCCCGGTTAAGGAAACGCAGGAGAGGGCCCGTTCCGCCCGGATGGCCAGATGGTTCAGGATCCGGCCGGAGGTGTCTCCGTAGCCCACATTGATGAAAGCTTCCTCCGGGATCCGGCTGCCGATATACATGGAAGCGGCTCTGGCGATATTCTCGTTGGTGTCTTCCGGAGAAACCGTGGCAGGGACCACAAAGCAGTCCTCCAGGCCAAAAAGGGAGATCAGCTTCTGCTCCGCGAGCAGGCGCTTCTCGGAGTCCGAGCGGATCTGAAAGCGCACGACTCCCGTTTTCTTTGCCTTATCCAGCAGCCGGATGACCCGTACCCGGGTAACCCCCAGCTTCTCGGCGATCTGCTGCTGAGTCAGCTCGTCGTAGTAGTAATACCAGGCGGCCTTCGACATCAGCGCTTCTTCATAATCCAGGATCTCCCGGTCGGTTATCTGATTCACTGCATGCATATTTTTGATGATCGATAATAAAGAAAATGAGCGCAAAATCACCCTGAAAAGGGGCGTACAAATGTATAAAACGACAACATTTGTGCTGTCTTAGCAGTAAGTATAGCAATCAATATTCTGTATGTCAATGCGGTTTTTTATCAAATAAGTATATTTTCGAACAAAAAAGCTTCTGCTCTGACTGACAAAATACACAAGCAAAAATGGAACTCCGAAAACACAAATGAAAATAAGTCGAAACATTTGTAAGATTTTTTCTTGACAAAGAGCAGTAAGCGGGCTATTATCAGATTATATTGTTACAGTAGCATCTTCAATGAAACAGTTGTGGAGGAAATGCCTTGGAAAGCATGCTCTCGGTAAAGAATATTTATAAGTCTTTCGGGACCAACGCAGTCTTAAAAGGCATCAGTATGGAGCTGAAGGGCGGAGAGGTCCTGGCGCTGATCGGCGGAAACGGAGCCGGTAAGAGCACCCTGATGAAGATCATCATGGGGATCTATCAGCCGGATGAAGGCGAAATCCGGGTGGCCGGGGAGAAAGCGGCGATCACGCAGCCCTCTCAGGCACTTGCGCTTGGGATCTACATGGTGCCTCAGGAACCTCTTCTTTTCCCCAATATGACGGTGGAAGAGAACATCCTGATGGGATTTAAGGAAAGCGCTTCCGTATTAAAGAAGCGTCTGGAACAGTGCATTCAGGAGCTGGGCTTCGACCTGCATCTGCAGAGAAAGGCAAATACCTTATCCATCGCGGAGCAGCAGCTGGTGGAGATCTTAAAGGGCATGATGCGGGAGGCTAGGATCCTGATCCTGGATGAGCCCACCAGCGCCCTGACCTTCGACGAGGTCCGTTCCCTGTTTAAAGTAGTTCAGGATCTGAAGAAAAAGGGCATTGCCCTGATCTATATCACCCACCGTCTGGGGGAGGTCTTCGAGATCGCCACCCACGTGGCCATCATGCGGGACGGCGTGGTGACCTTAAGCGGGCCTGTGGCGGATTTCACGAAAGAGATGCTGGTGCAGGGCCTTCTGCCCCCGGATACGGAGCACAAGGACCATGGCAGCAGGGAATACAAAGCCATTGACTATTCGAAATTAAAGCCGGTGATGGAGGTGAAGGATCTCTCCGGCTACGGCTTCAGCAATATCACCTTTAACCTGTATCCGGGAGAGATCCTGGGCATCGCAGGAGTGGTGGGAGCAGGCAGGACCGAGCTTGTGAGCACCATTTTCGGACGGGATAAGGTGCTTTCCGGCAAGGTTTTCCTGGAAGGAAAGGATATCACCGGTCTTTCCACAAAGCAGATCCTGGAGGCCGGGATCAATTATGTGCCGGAGGACAGGCATTATCACGGGATCTTCGGCATCAGCTCCATTGCAGCAAACACGACGAGCGCTTTGCTGAACGGCAAGGCGGTGGGAAGCTTTCTCATCGATAAGAAATCCGAAAACGGGATCTCCCAGAAATATGTTGACGATTTCCGGACGAAGATCGTTTCCCTGGCGGATCTGATGTCTTCGCTTTCCGGCGGAAACCAGCAGAAGGTGGTCATCGGAAGAGCTCTTTCCACAAAGCCCAAGGTGGTGATCCTGGACGAGCCCACCAGAGGCATTGATGCTGCCGCCAGAGGAGATGTCTATCATATCATTCAGAAGCTGAAGGAAGAGGGAGTGGCTGTGCTGATGATCTCCTCGGATATGGAAGAGATCATGGGGCTTGCCGACCGTTCCATTACTGTTTACAACGGCAGGATCAACGGCGAGTTTGACCACGCGGATATCACTCAGGATGCATTGACCAGCGCGTCCTTCGGCATTGTGAAGGAGGCGGCTTCATGAGCAAGATCAAGAATATCCTTCAGGTACGCTGGATGTCCAGCCTCCTGTTTCTCATTGCCCTGATCATTCTCACGGGGCTCATCAATTCCGATTTCCTGACCTACGACAATATCGTGGCCTGCTTTAACGCCAGCGTGGTGTTCACCCTTCTGGCGGTGGGGATCTCCTTTGTGATCATGACGGGAGAGATCGATGTTTCCATCGGCTCCACCATGGGGCTCATGGCGGCCATATCCGGTCTCATCGCCCAGGAGAAGGGTTCTCCCGTAAAGATGCTGATCCTGGCGGTGGTCATCGGGACAGTGGTGGGCATCATCAACGGACTGGGAGTTGCCTATTTCGGAGTGCCCTCCCTGATCTTTACATTAGGTACCTGCGGCGTCATCCGGGGACTTGTGTACATCGTTTCCCAGGGGAAGACCGTGGAAAATTTCGCCGGGGATTTCACCGGCTACGGCACCCAGGTCTGCTTCGCCAGCATCACATGGTATTATGCCATCGTGTTTGTGATCGCCATCATCGCCCACCTGCTCCTCACCAGGACCAGAAGGGGCAAGTATTTCATCGCGGTGGGAGACAATCCCGGCGGTGCAAACCTGGTGGGGATCTCGGTGTTCTGGACAAAGATGGCAGCTTATGTCTTAAGCGGCGTCTTTGCGGGGATCTCGGGAGTGGCCTTTGCTTCCAAGTACGGACAGATCACCATCAGCGCCGGAAACGGCTATGAAATGAGCGCCATTGCGGCCTGTGTCCTGGGTGGCATCTCCCTTTCCGGAGGCCTGGGCAATATCGCCGGCGCGGCCATCGGGGCCATCATCATGAGCTCCGTCACCAGAATGCTGGTGTTCATCGGGCTGCCCTCCACCTATGACGACGCCATAACGGGCATCATGCTGATCACCATCGTGGTGATCGACGCCCTGGCCCAGAGAAGCGCCATTGAGAACGCCAGAAGGAAAAGACTTTTGATGAGGACCGCCCTGACAAAAGCGGATACGGACGCGAAGGGAGGGGCAGAGGTATGAAGCTTGTAAAACAGCTGTTCAAGAGATGGGAGTTCATCCTGTTAATTCTGCTGGTGCTGGAGTTTGTGGTCTTCGGCGCGGCGAATCCCGCCAAGTTCCTGCGGCCTGCCTCCATCCTTTCCAGCATCACCAATTATATCAGCATCTGCATCATCGCCCTGTTCGTGACCTTTGTCATGATCACCGGAGGCATTGACATCCAGGCCAGCTCCATCATCGGCCTGACCTCTATCATCATCGGCGTCTCCTGGTCCGACGGGGGCTTAAACATCTGGGTCTCCGTGCTTCTGGCGATCCTTGCGGCAGCACTCTGCGGCGCCTTATCCGGTTTCTTCATCGCCTACTGCGGCGTGCAGCCCATGGTGGTGACGCTGGGAGGGAGCTTCCTGTATTCGGGGCTTGGCCTGCTGATTTCCGGTATGTCCAAGACACCGGCCTATCAGGGCATCAGCGGTTTTCCCTCCAAAACGGAGACCGGTGCGTTCGTTGGTTTCCGGTTTCTGGGGAAGGGAATGCTCTTCGGTTTTCTGCCCACCCAGATCTTCATTTACATTGTACTGATCATTTTGTGCAGCGTTTTACTGCACATGACGAAATACGGCAGAAAAATCTTCCTGATCGGCGTGAACCCTCAGGCTGCGGAGTATTCCGGCATCAACACCAGGCTGGTCATCATGAGCACCTATATCCTGACGGGCATTGGTGCGGCGATCTCCGGGATCCTTTTGACCTCCAATGTGGACTCTGCCAAAAGCGATTTGGGCGCCACCTTCACCCTTTCCATCATCACGGCGGTGGTGCTGGGAGGAACCCTTTCCACAGGCGGGAAGGGCAGCATCATCGGGACGGCCCTGGCCTCTATCATCATCTGCATCCTGCGCTATGGACTTCCCCTTTGCTTCGGGGTCAGCTCCCAGAATCTGGATCTTCCGGTGGGTGTGATCCTGATCATCATCGTGGTGGGCAGAGCCCTGGCGGAGAGCGGAAAGCTTTACAGATTCTTCATGCCAAAGAAGAAAACATCCTAATGGTATTTCGGGTAATCCCCTGAAATATAGAACTTTAAGCTTCATCATCCAAAACTTTTAATGGGAGGTTAAAAAAGCAATGAAAAAGAAACTGATTTCATCCATCCTTGCATTGAGCATGGTAGCTGCTTTACTGGCCGGCTGCGGCGGCGCCACTGCGCCCAGCGGCGGCGGAGCGGATGCGGCAAAGCCCGCTGAAGCAGCAGGCAGCGAAGCAAAGCCCGCTGAGGCGGCACCGGATGCCGGCGCTGACACAGCAGCGGCAGCAGGCGGCGACATCGCCGGCAAGACCGTGGCCCTGATCCCGAAGGTCACCGGCAACTCATTCTTCGAGGCAGCAAATGCAGGCGCACAGAAGTATGCGGCTGACTGGGGCATCACCGTTGATTACATCGGCCGTGCTTCCGCATCCGTGAACGATCAGCTGGAAGCGATCCAGGAAGCAATGGACAAGGGCGTGGATGCCATCGCCATCTCCTCTGTGGACGCCAGTGCTCTTGACGAGAAGTTAAAGGAAGCCCAGAGCCAGGGGATCGTGGTCTGCACCTGGGACTCCGATGTTTCTCCCGATGCCCGTGCACTGATGGTCTCCCAGGGTACCGCAGGGATCTTAGGACCCATGCTGGTGGATATGGGCGCCGATGCCTTAAAGAACAGAGGCAAGGATCCCGCAAAGGATGCCATCAAGTATGTGTGGCATTATTCCAACCCTTCCGTGGCTGACCAGAACTCCTGGTATGTGGCCGGCGAAGAGTACATCAAGAAGACCTATCCTAACTGGACAGTGGTGCATGATCCCTACTATTCAGAGCAGGATCCTCAGAAGTCCGTGGAGATCGGTACTGCTGTTCTGGATGCAAACCCCGACGTGGACCTGATCATCTGCAACGACTCCACCGCTCTTCCCGGACAGTGCCAGGCTGCCCAGAGCAAGGGCCTGACCAAGGACGACATCACCATCACCGGCTTCTGCACACCTTCCGGAATGACCGCTTATCTGGACGCAAACATCCTTGAGAGATGGGGTCTGTGGGATTGCGGTGTCCAGGGTGCTCTGGGCTGCTACTTCGCAGCTTACATCGCAGCCGGCAACACCATCAAGGCAGGCGAGAGCGTGGAAGTTCCCGGTATCGGCAGCGTGGATGTGGTTCCCAACGGCGATCTGGTGGAAGGCCAGGAGACTGCAGCAGAGAACAACGGCGTGGTGCTTCTTCCCGAGCGTGTCGTGTTCACGGCTGACAATGTAAAGGATTACAATTTCTAAAGAAGGCGGTATTACATTATGGCAGACAAAGACGGATTAAAAGTCCCGAAGGATTATCACATTGCAGAGCCTTTTGCCAACATGGGTGATTTCCATGTGAAGGGCGCCAACAGTCTGGACTGGGGCATGAAGAAGCATCTGTCCAGGATCTTCAACCCGAAGACAGGACATACAGTGATGTTCGCCTTTGACCACGGCTATTTCATGGGCTCCACCTCCGGGCTGGAGCGGCTGGATCTGGTGATCCCGCCCCTGCTTCCCTACGTGGATGTGCTCATGGCCACCAGAGGCGCGCTGCGTACCTGTGTTCCCGCAAGCAACACCTGCGGTGTGGCGCTTCGCGTCACCTCCGGCTCCTCTATGCTGGACGATGACCTCTCCCATGAGGTGGTGGCAGTGGACATCGAGGACGCGATCCGGATGAACGCGGATTGTATGGCAGTGCAGACCTTTGTGGGGGCCGACGGACAGCTCTCCAGCCTGGAAAACCTTTCCAGGGTCATTAACGCCGGATTAAAGTACAGTATTCCGACTTTGGGCGTTGTGGCAGTCGGAAAGCAGATGGAGAGGACGGACCGGTTCTTCAAGCTGGCTACCAGGATCCTTGCGGAGCTGGGCTGCCAGATCGTGAAGACCTACTACTGTGAGAACTTCGAAGAGGTGGCTGCGGCCTGTCCCGTACCCCTGGTGATCGCAGGCGGAAAGAAGCTTCCGGAGAAGGATGCTTTAAACCTTGCCTACAAGGTCATGCAGGGCGGCGCGGCCGGCGTGGATATGGGCAGAAATATCTTCCAGTCCACTCATCCCGTGGCAATGGCCCAGGCGGTGCACAAGATCGTCCACGAAGGATTCACGGACAAGGAAGCCTTTGAGTTCTTTGAGGAATTATCCCACTAAGGGGCTTCCGGTAAACTGAATATCTGATGCTATTGGGAGGGGGATGCTTTCGCATCCTCCTCTTTTGCTGCTGAAGACCGTGTCTCTATTCCATTTGCAATTCCCCCGTGCTTGTGATATGTTCGATATCACCGCATGAAAAGAGAACTGGAGAGGGCTTGAGAGGGGTGTATCCTTGTTGAACGGGCTGAAACTGTTTTGCTATGACATATTGGGAGTCTTCGGGGGCTATGCTTCCCGCCATGTGGAGGGAGCGCTTCCGGGCCCCTTACCGGAGGGCTATCTGGAGGACCAGAGACATGCTGCCGTTTCCGGGATCCCTTACGGGATGGGAGATATCAGCGGGAACGGCTGCGGGATCCTGGCCGCCTTTAATGTGCTCAGGTATTTCGGGATCCGGGCAGAGCTTACAGAGCTGGTGGAATGGTTTGAGAAAAACGGAGAGGCCCTGTTTGGAAAAGCCGGGGTCCTGCCGAAAAGCCTGGCTGCGTTTTTCCGGAAGCAGGGGCTTTCCTGTGAGATGAGATATGCCCCCGGGGGGCAGGAGCTGCCCTATCAGGCAGGGGATCCGGGGGCTGCCTTCGTTCTGCTCTTTCATCCGAAGAAGGATCCGCTCCACATGCATTATGTGGCGATCCTCAGGGAGAGGGGGCTTTACGATATCAAAAACGCCCAGTATCCGTACCGGAAAGCTGCAGATCTGTCGGATTGTATCCGCTCTTTAAACGGGGGGAATCTGATTCCCCTGCTGCTCTACCGGATCGAAAAGCCTGCTCATTGTTTTTCCGATCTCCCAGAACGCCACGGCGGAGGCCGCTGCCACATTCAGGGAATCCACTCCCCGTCCCATGGGGATCATAAGGATATCATCGCAAAGCTTCAGGGTTTCTTCCTCCAATCCATAGCCTTCGCTGCCGAACAGAACCGCAAGCTTTTCCCCCGGAGCAGACCTGAATTCCTGTAACGGAATGGCATCCTCCCTCAAGGCCATGGCAAGGATCCGGTATCCCTGCTCCTTCAGCATCCGGATACCTTCCTCCGGCCAGGAAAGCCCTTTCCCGAAGCATGTCCAGGGGATCTGGAAAACTGTTCCCATGCTGACTCTGGCGGAGCGCCTGTAGAGCGGATCCGTGCAGCCTTTGGCCAGGAGCAGGGCGTCCATGGAAAGGGCTGCGGCACTGCGAAAGATAGCCCCCAGATTAGTGGGATTCATCACATTCTCCAGCACCGCGATATGCTTCGCTTCCCGGCACAGCTCCTCCGGATCCGGCAGAGGCTTTCGTTTCATCAGGGCAAGCACTCCCCGCATCATGGAATAGCCGGAGAGACGGCTGATGAGCTCCAGGTCCGCGGTGTACACAGACACCTCGGGCCAGGGGGCAAAGAGCGGGGCAAATTCCGCCTCCGCCCGTTTTTCCTCCGCCAGAAAGGACACCGGCTCGCAGCCGGAAATCTGGGCCCTTTGTATCACATTGGCGCTTTCCGCCACAAAAAGTCCAGGGGCCGGTTCATTGGCGCGGAGAAGCTGCACCTCATGCTTTTCCGAGTAGCAGGAAAGCTCCGGAAGACTCAGATCATCTACATGGATATAAGGCATCAGGATATCTCCCCGGTGGGAGAAGTCTGCCGCATTCGCGCTTTGATGGCTTCAAAGGATTTGTCACTGATATAGTGCTCGATGCGGCAGGCATCCTCCGTGGCGGTCTCTTCATCCACTCCCAGATCCATCAGTAGTTTAGAGAGCACCGTGTGACGCTCATAGATGCGTTTCGCCAGGATCTCTCCCGCTTCTGTCAGCCGGATAAAGCCGTCCCCATCCTTTTTCACCAGCCCTTCATTTTTCAAAAGCCCCACCGCCCGGCTGACGGAGGGTTTGGAAAACCCCATATGCTCGCCGATATCAATGCCTCTGACAGCATTTGAAGTCTGGGAAAGCACATAGATGGTTTCCAGATACATTTCTCCCGATTCCTGCAGTGCCATGATTTCCTCCATGCCGAGCACTTTTAGCGAGGCCGGCGACAAACTTCGTTCCTTTCATAGATTGATAACGATTAGCAATAGCTTATCACAATAATCAATTGCATTCAATCGAAATTGCGAGGTTTTTTTAAAGCAAGATGAGATTCATGCTTGACAAGTTAGCGAAGACTAATTATACTGTGAGTCGGTTAGAGGAATCTAACCAATTCATTGCCATGGGCAAAGGGAGAAAAATCATGATGCCTCTGATCTATGCGGACCAAGGAAAGTCTCTGATCATAAAGAAGATGGGCGGAAGCCCGGAGGTCAAACAGCACCTGGAAGATCTTGGCTTTCACATCGGAGGAGAGGTGAGCGTTGTCAGCTCACTGGGAGAGAACCTGATCCTGAAGGTCAAGGAAAGCCGGGTGGCGCTGAGCAATGAGCTGGCA